>NZ_JANQCJ010000045.1:0-15639 GCF_024723355.1 Micrococcus sp. HG099
AGTCGGCGCCGGTCAGCCGCCCCACGGCGGGCTCCACGACGGTGACCCCGCGCTCGCGCATCAGGGCGACGTTGGCGACCGTGGCGGGATGGTGCCACATCTCGGTGTGCATGGCCGGTGCCAGGACCACGGGGCACGTGGCGGTCAGCAGCACGTTGCCGAGCAGGTCCGGGGCCATGCCCGCGGCCGTGCGGGCGAGCAGGTCGGCGGTGGCCGGGGCGACGACCACAAGGTCGGCCTGCCGGCCCAGGCGGACGTGGTTGACCTCGTCGACGGCCTCGAAGGTGCCCGTGCGCACGGGCCGGCCGGACAGCGCCTCCCACGTCGCCGTGCCCACGAACTCGAGGGCGTTGGCGGTGGGGACCACCGTCACGCCGTGACCGACCTCGGTCATCAGGCGCAGCAGCACGGCGGCCTTGTAGGCCGCGATGCCGCCGCCGACGCCGAGGACGATCTCCATGGCGGGATCAGGCCTCCGGGGCGTCCTCGGAGGTGCCCTCCTCGGCGCGCACGACCTCGGCGGCCTCCTCGATGGCCTCGGGGTCGCCGACCGGCTGGCCGGCGTCGGAGGGCTCAAGCGTGGCGAACGGGTCGTCCTCGCCCGGCAGGGAGAAGTCGCCGAAGTCCTCGGCGGCCAGGTCGGCCTCCGGGGTGGCCTCCACGGCCTCGTGGGACTCGAGCAGGTCCGTCTCGATCTCGCGCAGGGCGATGGACAGCGGCTTCTCGTTGAGCTGGGTGTCCACGAGCGGGCCGACGTACTCGAACAGGCCCTCGTGGAGCTGTGAGTAGTAGGCGTTGATCTGACGGGCCCGCTTGGCGGCGAAGAGCACCAGGGCGTACTTCGAGTCGACCCGCTCCAGCAGGGAGTCGATGGGCGGGTTGACGATGCCGTCGTACTGTTCGGTCACGGGTGTCTCCAAAGTCTTCGTCTCACTGTCTCGTCGGTGCCGGGTGCGGCACCGGATCCGGCCGGTCCTCAGGCCTCGGGCGAGCTGTGCTCGGGGTCCAGCCCCATGAGCCTCACCAGCTCCTCGGCGGCCCGCTCCACGCGGTCGTTCACGACGACGGCGTCGAACTCGGGTTCCGCGGCGAGCTCCAGTCTAGCCGTATCGAGGCGACGGCGCTGTTCCTCCGGCCCCTCCGTGCCGCGTCCGACCAGCCGGGAGACCAGCTCCTCCCAGCTCGGCGGGGCCAGGAACACGAAGGTCGCCTCCGGCAGCGACTCGCGCACCTGGCGGGCGCCCTGCAGGTCGATCTCCAGCAGCACGTGCCGGCCCTGGGCCACGGCCTCCATGACCCGGTCCCGGCGCGTGCCGTACCGGTTCACCCCGTGCACCACGGCCCACTCGAGCATCTCGTCCGCCGCCACGAGGGAGTCGAACTCCTCGGGGGTGGTGAAGTAGTAGTGGACGCCGTCCTCCTCCCCCGGCCGGGCCGGCCGGGTGGTGGCGGAGACGGAGAGCCAGGCCTGCGGGTAGTGCTCGCGCACGTAGGCCGAGACGGTCCCCTTGCCGACCGCGGTGGGTCCGGCGAGCACCGTGACGCCGGGGCCGGGGCGGCGCTCCTGGGCGGCGGTGCGGGCCACGGGGACGGCCGGGGCGGGGCCGTGGTCGAACGCGTCGGTCACGCTTCCTCCTGCTGGGACGGGCACGGTCCGCCCCTCAGCGGGGACGGCGCGGACCCGCCGGGGCGGGGCGGGTCACCGGCCAATATAGGCGATCAGCGCCTCGCGCTGACGACGGCCGAGGCCGCGGAGCCGGCGGCGGGGCGAGATCCCGCAGCCGGCCATGGCCGCGCGGGCGCGCACCTCGCCGACGCCGGGCAGCGCCTGCAGCAGGTCCACCGTGCGCAGGCGGCCGATGGCGTCCTCGGCGTCCGCGCGGGAGAAGACCTCGGCGAGGGACACCTGTCCGGCGGCGAAGTCCGCCTTCAGCGCGGCGCGCTCCTGACGGGCCGCGAGTGCCTTCGAGCGGGCCTCCGCCCGCTCCTCCACGCTCAGCTGTCGCAACGCCATGTCCGTGCCCTCATGTCACTCGTCCTTCAACCTGCCCGACCGATCCGTTCCAGATTCAACGAATCCTTTCGGGGCCGATTGGAAAGGAAAATACCATCCCCACCGGCGGGGCGGGAAACGACGTCGCGCGCCCCCCGTCAGCCCAGGTCAGCCCTGTCGCGCTCGATGCGCTCCACGAGCCCCGCCACCGTGGGCCCGCCGGCGAGGATGCCCCGGGAGGAGGTGGCCAGCACCTGGGGCCAGGCCCGTCCGAACCCCTCCCGCATGCCGGCCGCCGTCGCGCCCTGGGCCCCGAAGCCGGGGGCCAGCAGGGGCCCGGCGAGACCGGGCAGGTCCAGGCCGAGCCGCTCCGCGTCCTCGGCCACCGTGGCGCCGAGCACCAGGCCCACCGGGCCCCAGTCGTCCTCGGCGCGCAGCGCGGCGTTGAGGTCCGCGGCCGCGGCGGCGATCCGCCGGGCCACCGCGCCCTCGCCCGCGCCCCGGCCCACGTGCTGGACCTCGCGCCCCTCCGGGTTGGAGGTGAGCGCGAGGACGAACACGCCGCGGCCGGCCGCGTGGGCCGCCTCGATCGTTGGCACCAGGGTGCCGAAGCCGAGGTACGGGCTGAGGGTGACGGCGTCGGCCGCCAGGGGCGAGGCGTCCGAGGTCCACGCGGCGGCGTAGCCGTCCATCGTGGAGCCGATGTCCCCGCGCTTGGCGTCGGCGATCGTCAGCACGCCCGCGTCCCGCGCCTCGGCGAGGAGGCGCTCCAGGGCCGCGAGCCCGGCCGAGCCGTGCCGCTCGTAGAGCGCCACCTGCGGCTTGATCGCGGCCACCCGGGGACCGTCGGGCCCCACGGCGGCCTCGAGACCGGTCAGGGAGAACGCCTCGAGGCCGGCCGGGGTGTCCGGCAGCCCCCACTGCCGCAGCAGGGACGGGTGCGGGTCCACGCCGAGGCACAGCGGCCCCGCCTGGGCCATCGCCGACCTCAGCCGGCGGCCGAAGGGCGCCCGAGCCGGGGCCGCCGCGCTCACGCCGAGGCCTCGACGGCCTGCTGCAGCCGCGCGTCGTGCTCCTGGAGGGAGGTGACGGACCACTCGTAGGCGCGCATGGCCTCGATCGCCTGCAGGCAGGCGCCGAACTCGGCGGTGGTGGTGATCACCGGCACGCCCAGGGAGGTGGCCGCCGCACGGATCTCGTAGCCGTCCGTGCGGGCGTCGCCGCCCGAGGGGGTATTCAGCACGAGGTCCACGGTGCCGGCGTGCAGCTGCTCGAGCACGGTGCCGGCGCCGTCCTCTCCCCCGGCCTCGGCGATCTTCGCGACCGTCTCGGCCGGGATGCCGTTGCGGCGCAGCACCTCCGCGGTGCCGCCCGTGGAGACGATCTGGAAGCCCAGGTCCACGAGGCGCTTGGCCTGGCCCACGAGGGTGCGCTTGTCCCGGTTGGCCACCGAGACGAACACGCGGCCCGAGGTGGGCAGCGGACCGCCGGCGGCGGCCTGGGACTTCGCGAAGGCCGTGTCGTAGTGCCGATCGATGCCCATGACCTCGCCGGTGGAGCGCATCTCCGGGCCCAGCAGCGAGTCCACGACGCGGCCCTCGGCGGTGCGGAACCGGGTGAAGGGCAGCACGGCCTCCTTGACCGCCACGGGGGCGCCGAGCGGCAGGGTGGCGCCGTCGTAGGCCGTGGGCAGCACGCCCTCGGCCTGCAGGTCCGCGATGGACTTCCCGACGCCGATCATCGCCGCCGCCTTGGCCAGCTGCACGCCGGTGGCCTTGGAGACGAACGGCACCGTGCGGGAGGCGCGCGGGTTGGCCTCGATCACGTACAGCACATCCGAGGCGAGGGCGAACTGGATGTTGATCAGGCCGCGCACGCCGACGCCGGCGGCGATCTGCTCGGTGGCGCGGTGCACGCGCTCGAGCACGTCCGGGCCGAGGGTGACCGGGGGCAGCACGCACGCCGAGTCGCCGGAGTGGATGCCGGCCTCCTCGATGTGCTCCATCACGCCGCCGAGGTACATGTGCTCGCCGTCGTAGAGGGCGTCCACGTCGATCTCGATGGCGTCCTCGAGGAAGCGGTCCACGAGCATCGGCTGGTCCGGGGTGATCTCCGTGGCGTGCTCCACGTACTGGGCCAGCGCCTCCTCGGAGTAGACGATCTCCATGCCGCGGCCGCCGAGCACGTACGAGGGGCGCACGAGCACGGGGTAGCCGATCTCGTCCGCCACGCGCTTGGCGTCCTCGAAGGAGACGGCGGTGCCGTTCTTCGGGGCCACGAGGCCGGCGCGGTCGAGCACGCGGGCGAACTCACCGCGGTGCTCGGCCAGGTCGATGGCCTCCGGGGAGGTGCCCAGGATCGGCACGCCCGCGTCGGCCAGCTGCTGGGCCAGCTTCAGCGGGGTCTGGCCGCCGAGCTGCACGTAGACGCCGAGCACGCCGCCGGAGGCCTCCTCCGCCGCGATGACCTCGAGAACGTCCTCGAGGGTGAGCGGCTCGAAGTAGAGGCGGTCCGAGATGTCGTAGTCGGTGGAGACCGTCTCCGGGTTGCAGTTGACCATGACGGTCTCGTAGCCGGCCTCGCGCAGCGCCATGGTGGCGTGGACGCACGAGTAGTCGAACTCGATGCCCTGGCCGATGCGGTTGGGGCCGGAGCCGAGGATGATCACCGAGCGGCCCTCGTGCGGGGCCACCTCCGTCTCCAGGTCGTAGCTGGAGTAGCGGTAGGGGGTGAACGCCTCGAACTCGGCGGCGCAGGTGTCCACGGTCTTGTACACGGGGCGCACGCCCAGGGCGTGGCGCACGCCGCGCACGACGTCCGCGCCCATGTGGCGCAGCGAGCCGATCTGGGCGTCCGAGAAGCCGTGGCGCTTGGCGTGGCGCAGGAGGGACGCGTCGAGGACCTCGGCGTCGCGGATCTGGTCGGCGACCTCGTTGATCAGCACGAACTGGTCCAGGAACCAGGGGTCGATCGCGGTGGCCTCGAAGGCCTCCTCGATCGTGGCGCCGGCGTACAGGGCCTGCTGGGTCTGGGCGAGGCGGTCGGTGGTGGCGGTGCGCGCACGCCGCAGCAGCTCGCGCGGGTCCGCGTCCTGCGGGAACGCCAGCTCGGAGCCCTTCTGCTCGAGCGAGCGCAGCGCCTTCTGCAGCGCCTCGGTGAAGTTGCGGCCGATCGCCATGGCCTCGCCCACCGACTTCATGGTGGTGGTGAGCGTGGGGTCGGCGGCCGGGAACTTCTCGAACGCGAAGCGCGGGACCTTCACCACCACGTAGTCGAGGACGGGCTCGAAGGAGGCCGGCGTCTTCTGCGTGATGTCGTTGGGGATCTCGTCCATCGTGTAGCCGAGGGCCAGCTTGGTGGCGATCTTGGCGATCGCGAAGCCGGTGGCCTTCGAGGCCAGGGCCGAGGAGCGCGAGACGCGCGGGTTCATCTCGATGACGACGACGCGGCCGTCCGCGGGGTTCACCGCGAACTGAATGTTGCAGCCGCCGGTGTCCACGCCGACCTCGCGGATGACGTTGATCGAGATGTCGCGCAGCTTCTGGTACTCGCGGTCGGTCAGCGTCATGGCCGGGGCCACGGTGATGGAGTCTCCGGTGTGCACGCCCACGGGGTCCACGTTCTCGATGGAGCAGACGACCACGACGTTGTCGTTCTTGTCGCGCATCATCTCCAGCTCGTACTCCTTCCAGCCGAGGATGGACTCCTCGAGCAGGACCTCGGAGGTCGGGCTGTACTGCAGGCCGGCGCCGCAGATGCGGTGCAGGTCGGCCTCGTCGTAGGCCATGCCGGAGCCGAGGCCGCCCATCGTGAACGAGGGGCGCACCACGACGGGGTACTTCAGGTCCTCGACGGCGGCGAGGGCCTCCTCCATGGTGTGCACGATGTGGGAGCGGGCGGACTCGCCGCCGGCGCGCTCCACGACGCCCTTGAACAGCTCCCGGTTCTCGCCGAGCTCGATGGCCTCGATGTTCGCGCCGATCAGCTCGACGCCGAAGCGCTCGAGCACGCCGTCCTTGTCCAGGGCGATGGCGGTGTTCAGCGCGGTCTGCCCGCCGAGGGTGGGCAGCAGGGCGTCGGGGCGCTCCTTCTCGATGATCTTGGCGACCACGGCGGGGGTGATGGGCTCGACGTAGGTGGCGTCGGCCAGCTCCGGGTCGGTCATGATCGTGGCCGGGTTGGAGTTGACGAGGACGACGCGGACGCCCTCCTCCTTGAGCACGCGGATGGCCTGCGTGCCGGAGTAGTCGAACTCGGCGGCCTGCCCGATCACGATGGGGCCGGAGCCGATGACCAGGACGGACTTCAGGTCGGTGCGCTTGGGCATGGATCAGGCTCCTTCGGTGGCGGCGGGGGCGGTGGCGGCGCGGTGCTCGGTGAGCACCCGCACGAAGCGGTCGAACAGGTCCAGCGTGTCGTTGGGCCCGGCGGCGGACTCGGGGTGGAACTGGACGGAGAAGGCGGGGCGGTCCAGCAGGCGCAGGCCCTCGACCACCTGGTCGTTCAGCGACCAGTGCGAAACCTCCACCCGGCCGTAGCGGGACTCGGGCGCCTCGACGGGCTCCCCGAGGGGCGCGTCCACCGCGAAGCCGTGGTTCTGGGAGGTGATGGCCACGCGGCCGGTGGCCCTGTCCATCACCGGCTGGTTCGGGCCGCGGTGGCCGAACTTGAGCTTGTAGGTGTCGAAGCCGAGGGCGCGGCCGAAGATCTGGTTGCCGAAGCAGATGCCGAAGAACGGCAGGCCGGCGTCGAGCACCCCGCGCAGCAGCGCCACCTGGGCGTCCGCGGTGGCGGGGTCGCCGGGGCCGTTGGAGAGGAACACGCCGTCCGGGCTCACCGCGCGGATCTCCTCGAGGCCGGCGGTGGCGGGCAGCACGTGCACGCGGATGCCGCGGGAGGCGAGGTGGCGCGGGGTCGCGGCCTTGATGCCGAGGTCCAGGGCGGCGATCTCGGCGAGGGGCTCGCCCTCCCAGCCGTGGGCGGCCGGCTCGATCACGTAGGGCTGCTCGGTGGTGACCGTCTCGGCCAGGCGGGCGCCGGCCATGGACGGCTGCTCGCGGACCTCGGCCAGCAGCTCGGCCTCCGGGCGCCCTGCGTGCTCGCCGGAGAACACGCCGGCGCGCATGGAGCCCTCGGTGCGCAGGCGGCGGGTGATCGCGCGGGTGTCCACCTCGCGGATCCCGACGACGCCGAACGCCTCGAGCTCCTCGTCGAGCGTGCGCTCGGCGCGCCAGTTCGAGGGCCGGCGGGCGGCGTCGCGGACCACGTAGCCCGCGGCGAAGATCGCCCGGGACTCCCGGTCCGTGTCGTTGACGCCGGTGTTGCCGATGTGCGGGGAGGTCTGCACGATGATCTGCCCCGCGTAGGAGGGATCCGTGAGGGTCTCCTGGTAGCCGGTCATGCCCGTGGTGAACACGGCCTCGCCGAGGGTGCGGCCGCGGGCCCCGTAGGCGCGGCCGCGGTGCACGGTGCCGTCCTCGAGGACGAGCAGGGCGAGGTCGTCGGTGGGGGTGCTCATCGGAGGTCTCCTTCTCCAGCGCGGCCGGCCGAGCGGGCCGGTGCGGGGTCGATCAGGGTCTGCAGGGCGGCGAGGAGGCGGTCGCGGTCCTCGGCGCGGTCGGGGCGGAAGGCGGAGGTCAGCTCGGCGTCGCCGAGGCGCCAGCCCCAGGCGACGAGCCCGCCGGGCTCCACGAACTTCCCGGCGATGCCGGCGGACAGCCCGGCCTCCAGGAGGTCGGCCGCCGGGATGTACAGGTTGGCGACGTCGGGGCGCAGCACGAGCAGGCCGCGGTGCTCGCCGGCGTCGTGCACCTCGAGCACCGCGTGCGAGCGCAGGCCGAGCTGGTGCACGGCCACGCGGTCCAGGCGGTGCTCGCCGCGGACGGTGCCCACGTGCATGCCGGAGGCGGACGCGGTCGGCTCCTGCTCGTAGAGCGCGGCGGGCACGGCGGCGGGTGCGGGGATGTCGGCCTGGGAGCGGCGGCGGGCGCGCCAGCCGAGGGCGAACAGGCCCACGAGCACGAGGATCACGGCGAGGGTGCCGAGGGTGATCGGCAGCCACACGTCCGAGTAGTCCTTGCCGGGCGTCTGTGGGGCGACGGGGCGGGAGGCCAGGGTCGCCGCCGCGAGGGCGAGCGCGTTCACGCCCGGCCCCCCGCCTCGGCCACGGCCGGGTGGCGGTACGGCTGCGCCGGCGCACCGTCGGCCACCACGCGGGCGCCGCGGTAGACGGTGTGCCGGACCGCGCCGGGCAGCTCCATGCCCCGGTACGGGCTGTTGCGGGACTTCGTGAGGTGCTGCTCCGGGTCCACCGTGCGGCGGGCCTCGGGGTCGACGAGCACGAGGTTGGCCACGGCGCCGACGCGCGGCACGCCGCGCTCATCCGCCTGGCCCTGGTCCTCCAGGCCGGCGATGCGGGCGGGGGTCACGGACATCACGCGGGCGACGCCGGCCCAGTCCATCAGGCCGGTGTCCACCATGGCGTGCTGGACGACGGACAGGGCGGTCTCCAACCCGGTCATGCCCATGGCGGCCACGGTCCACTCGCATTGCTTGGTCTCGGCGGTGTGGGGCGCGTGGTCGGTGCCCACGGTGTCGATGGTGCCGTCCGCGAGGGCCTCGCGCAGGGCCATGACGTCGGACTCGCGGCGCAGGGGCGGGTTGACCTTGAACACCGGGTCGTAGGAGCGCACGAGCTCCTCGGTGAGCAGCAGGTGGTGCGGGGTGACCTCGGCGGTGACGCGCACGCCCTGCTCCTTGGCCCAGCGGATGAGGCGGACCGAGCCGGCGGTGGAGACGTGGCAGACGTGCAGCTGCGAGTCCACGTGCTGGGCGAGCAGCACGTCGCGGGCGATGATGGCCTCCTCGGCCACGGCGGGCCAGCCGGCCAGGCCGAGCACGCCCGAGAGCTCGGACTCGTTCATCTGGGCGCCGGCGGTGAGCTCGGGTTCCTGCGCGTGCTGGGCCACGAAGCCGCCGAAGGACTTCACGTACTCGAGGGCGCGGCGCATCAGCACGGCGTCGTGGACGCACATGCCGTCGTCGGAGAACATCCGCACCCGGGCCTGGGAGTCGGCCATGGCGCCGAGGTCGGCCAGGGCCTCCCCGGCCAGGCCGACGGTCACGGCGCCCACGGGGTGCACGTCGCACCAGCCGGCGTCGCGGCCCAGACGCCAGACCTGCTCGACGACGCCCGCGGTGTCCGCCGTGGGCGTGGAGTTGGCCATGGCGTGCACCGAGGTGAACCCGCCCACGGCGGCGGCACGGGTGCCGGTCTCCACCGTCTCCGCGTCCTCCTTGCCGGGCTGGCGCAGGTGGGTGTGCAGGTCCACGAGGCCGGGCAGCAGCACCAGGCCGGCGCAGTCGACCTCCTCGGGGGCCGGGTCCAGGCCGGCCGCCTGCGCCGCGGCGTCCGCGCCGAGGGCGGCGATCCGGCCCTCGGCCACGAGCACGTCGGCGGTCTCGCCCGTGGTCAGGCGCGCGCCGCGCAGCAGCAGGGGGGCGGGGGTGGGGGCGCTCACGGGCGGACCTCCTGGTCGTGGTTGAGGACGAGGTGCAGCACGGCCATGCGCACGGACACGCCGTTCGCGACCTGTTCGAGGGCGGTGTTGCGGGGCGAGTCCGCGGCGGCCGGGCTGATCTCCAGGCCGCGGTTCATGGGGCCGGGATGCATGACGACGGGCTCGGGCAGCAGCGCGCCGGAGCCGGCGGTGAGGCGGGCGAACCGCTCGTCCGTCAGGCCCCAGGTGCGGGTGTACTCGCCGGCGGAGGGGAAGAAGGCCCCGCCCATGCGCTCGGCCTGCACGCGCAGCATCATCACGGCGTCCGGGCGGGCGTCGAGGGCCTCGTCCAGCGAGTAGGTGACTTCGCACGGCCAGGCGGAGACCCCGACGGGCAGCAGGGTGGGCGGCGCCGCGAGGGTGACCTTGGCGCCGAGGGTGGCCAGCAGCCACACGTTGGAGCGGGCCACGCGCGAGTGCAGGATGTCCCCCACGATCACCACGTGCATGCCGGCCAGGTCCCGGCCCACGAGGTCCTCGCCGGTGGCGGCCGCGAGGCGGCGGCGCAGGGTGAAGGCGTCGAGCAGGGCCTGCGTGGGGTGCTCGTGGGTGCCGTCGCCGGCGTTGACGACGGCGGAGCGCACCCAGCCGGAGTCCGCCAGCTGGCGGGCGGCCCCGGAGGACCAGTGGCGCATCACGATGGCGTCCGCGCCGATGGCCTCGAGGGTCTGCACGGTGTCCTTGAGCGACTCGCCCTTGGACACGGAGGAGCCCTTGGCGGAGAAGTTGATGACGTCCGCGGACAGGCGCTTGGCGGCGGCCTCGAAGGAGATGCGGGTGCGGGTGGAGTCCTCGAAGAAGAGGTTCACCACGGTGCGGCCGCGCAGGGCGGGCAGCTTCTTGACCTCGCGGCGGTTGACGGCGTCCATCTCCTCGGCCGTGTCCAGCACGGCGAGGGCGTCGGCCCGGGACAGTCCGGCGGTGGAGAGCAGGTGGCGCACGGTCTCAGGCCTCCCGCTGCTCGGGCCGGTCGGCCTGGTCGGCGATGCTCACCGCGTCCTCGGACACCTCGCCGGTGCCCTCGGGGCCGTCCACCTCCACGAGGCGCACCTGGACGCGCTCGGCGGTGGAGGTGGGCAGGTTCTTGCCCACGAAGTCGGCGCGCACGGGCAGCTCGCGGTGGCCGCGGTCCACGAGGACCGCCAGGCGCACGGCGGCGGGGCGGCCGAGGTCGGAGATGGCGTCGAGGGCGGCGCGCACGGTGCGGCCGGAAAAGAGGACGTCGTCTACGAGGACCACCACGGCGCCGTCGAGCGGGACGGCGGGCAGGCGGGTGGGCATGGGGGTGCGGGCGGCGCTGCGGCGCAGGTCGTCCCGGTACAGGGTGACGTCGACCTCGCCGACGGCGGCCTCCGGGTCGAAGGCGGGCTCGATGCGGGCCAGCAGCGCGCCGAGGCGGCGCGCGAGGGGGGCGCCGCGGCGCGGGATCCCCATCAGCACGAGGCCCTCGGCGCCCTTGTTGGACTCGAGGATCTCGTGGGCGATCCGGGTCAGCGCCCGGTCGATCTCGGACGCGGACAGGACGGTTCGGGCAGCACGAGGTGCGGCGGGGTCTGCTCCCATGCCGGCGCCTCCTTCCCCGCCTCACAGGACGGCTCTTAAAGGATGCGTGGTCTGGCCCCGACGGGCCCGTGGCGGGCCGGTCCGGACGCGCTCGACTCTACCAGCGAGGCCCGTCCCGGGACGCGGATGACGCGTCGGGACGGGCCTCGTGACGAAGGTCTCGTGCGGCTCGTGCGGGGGGCGGTCCCGCCTCAGGCGAGCAGGGTCGGCTTGACCTGCTGCAGGCGGCCGAGGAGGCCGTTGACGAACTCCGGGGAGTCGTCCGTGGAGAGCTGCGCGGCCAGAGCCACGGCCTCCGAGACGGCGACGGCGTCCGGGACGTCGTCCTGGAACAGCAGCTCCCACGCGCCCACGCGCAGGATCGCGCGGTCCACGGCGGGCATGCGGTCCAGGGACCAGCCGCGGGAGTAGGAGCTCAGGGCCTCGTCGAGACGCTCCTGGTCCGCGATGACGCCCTCCACGAGGCGCTGGGTGTAGGCGTTGACCTGCAGGTCGGTGCTCTCCCGGCGGGTGCGGATGCCCTCGGCGACCGTGGCCCCGCGCTGCTCCGCCTCGAAGAGGATCTCCACCGCACGCTGCCGGGAGCGGCTGCGCGCCGTGGTCCCCCGCTTGGCACCGGAGGCGGCGGAGGCCGGCTCAGTCATTGACGCGGCCGAGGTAGTCGCCGGTGCGGGTGTCCACCTTGACGCGGGTGCCCTGCTCCACGAACAGCGGCACCTGGATCTCGGCGCCGGTCTCCACGGTGGCGGGCTTGGTGCCGGCGGAGGAGCGGTCACCCTGCAGGCCCGGCTCGGTGTAGGTGATCTCCAGGACCACGGAGGCCGGCATCTCGAGGTACAGCGGGGTGCCCTCGTTGAGCGCGATGACCACCTGGGTGTTCTCGAGCATGTACTTGGCGGCGTCGCCCACGACGGACTCCGAGACCGTGATCTGGTCGTAGTCCTTGACGTCCATGAACACGTAGTCCGAGCCGTCCTGGTACAGGTACTGGTAGTCGGAGCGGTCCACGGTGGCGAACTCCACCTTGGCGCCGGCGTTGAAGGTCTTGTCCACGACCTTGCCGGTGGTGATGTTCTTCATCTTGGTGCGGACGAATGCGCCGCCCTTGCCCGGCTTGACGTGCTGGAACTCGATGACGTTCCAGAGCTGGCCCTCCAGCTTGAGGACGGCGCCGTTCTTGATGTCGTTGCTCGTTGCCACGTATGTGCTCCCGATCGGTGTCGCGGACCGTCACGGGTCCGCCGTCAGTGGTGGGGTCTTGAGGTGCGCGGGCCAGTCTACTTCGCGGCCGGCCGCGCGGTCCGCGCTCAGCGCGGGCTCACTCGGCGATCTCCTGGTACGCCGCGAAGAGCAGGGAGGGGTCCGGGATGTCCACGGTGGACGGCTGCGCGAGCCCGTCCAGCAGGACGAAGCGCAGCTGGTCGCCGCGGTTCTTCTTGTCCCGGCGGATCCCCTCGAGGAGGGTCTGCCAGCGGTCGCCCCGGTAGGAGACGGGCAGGCCGAGGGCGGTCAGCACGGACCAGTGGCGGTCCGCGGTGGCGTCGTCGAGCCGGCCCAGCGAGCGGGCGAGCTCGGCCGCGAAGACCAGGCCCACGGACACGGCGGCGCCGTGACGCCACTGGTAGCGCTCGGCCAGCTCGATCGCGTGGCCCATGGTGTGGCCGTAGTTCAGGGCCTCCCGCTCCCCCGATTCCCGCAGGTCGCGGGAGACGATGTCCGCCTTCACGCGGATGGAGCGCTCGATCAGCTCGCGCAGGCGGGCCGAGTGGGGGTTCTGGGACTGGGCCGGGTCCTGCTCGATGAGGTCGAGGATGGCCGGGTCCGCGATGAAGCCGCACTTGACGACCTCGGCGAGGCCGGAGATCAGCTCGTTGGCGGGCAGGGTCAGCAGCGTGTCCAGGTCGGCCAGCACGCCGGCCGGCGGGTGGAACGCGCCCACGAGGTTCTTGCCCTCGGAGGTGTTGATGCCGGTCTTGCCGCCCACGGCGGCGTCCACCATGCCCAGCAGCGTGGTGGGCATGTGCACCACGCGCACGCCGCGCAGCCACGTGGCGGCCACGAAGCCGGCCAGGTCGGAGACGGCGCCGCCGCCCACGGAGACCACGGCGTCCGAGCGGGTGAAGTCGTTCTGGCCCAGAACCTGCCAGCAGAAGCCGGCGACCTGGAGGTGCTTGCCCTCCTCGGCGTCCGGGATCTCGGCGGTCAGGGCGGTGAGGCCCACGGCCTCGAGGTCGTTCTTCACCACGTCGCCGGTCGCGCGCAGGGCGCGGGGGTGGATGACGAGCACCCGCTGCACGCCGGGGCCGAGCATCTCGGGCAGGCGGGCCAGCAGGCCGCGGCCCACCACCACGTCGTAGCCGCCGCGGGCGGCGGCCTCCTGTCCCCCGGAGACGGGGATGACGGTCACGTCCTCCTGCCCCGCCGTGGCGGGCTCGGCCGCGGGCGGCTCCCCCGGGATCTCGGGCTCGGCGGGGTCCGGATGACGGTCCGTCATGGGTGTGACTCACTCCTTCGGGGGCGGTGGACGCCCTCCACGATACGCCAGGCGGCCTCGGCGGCCGTCAGCCCTGTGGTGTCCACCACGAGGTCGGCGACCTCGCGGTAGAACGGCTCGCGCTCGGCGAGGATGCGGCGCCACGTGCCCGCCGGGTCCCCGGCCAGCACGGGCCGGCCGGCGCCGCCGCCCACGCGGCGCAGCGCCTCCGCCTCGTCCACCGCCAGGTGCACGACGTCGGAGCCCGGACCGCGCAGGGCGCGCCGGGTGGCCGGGTGCAGCACGGCGCCGCCGCCGCACGAGAGCACGCAGGGGCTCGGCCGGCCGAGCACGTGGGCGATCACGCGGGCCTCCTCCTCGCGGAAGGCGGCCTCGCCGCGGGCCGCGAAGAACTCGGGGATGGGGCCGTGCACCTGCACGAACAGCTCGTCGGCGTCCACGAAGGGCAGGCCCGTGGTCGCGGCCAGGGCCCGGCCGACGGTCGTCTTGCCGGCACCCATGGGCCCCACGAGGACGACGCGGCGCGCGGGCGCCCCGTCCGCCGCCGCGGCCGCGGTGGCCAGGCGCGCCTCGAGGGCGCCCGTCATGGCCTCCCACGCGCACAGGGACACGGGCCCGGGCACGGGCCGCGCGGCCTCCTCCGGGCCCGGGACCGGCCCGGGACCGGATGCGTCGCTCACGGCAGCGGGTCCCCCATGTGGCCCGAGGCGTCGGCGTCGGCCGAGGGCTCGGGCAGGGCGGGCACCGCGGCCTGGAAGGCGTCCATGTTCCGGCGCGTCTCGGCCACCGAGTCGCCCCCGAACTTCTCCAGCACGGCATCCGCCAGGACCAGGGCCACCATGGCCTCGGCGACGATGCCCGCGGCAGGCACGGCCGCGACGTCGGAGCGCTGGTGGTGCGCGGTGGTCTCGGCGCCGGTGGCCACGTCCACCGTGGGCAGGGCCCGCGGCACGGTCGCGATCGGCTTCATGGCGGCGCTGACCCGCAGCACCTCGCCCGTGGACATGCCCGCCTCGATGCCGCCGGCCCGGTCGCTCGTGCGCCGCGGGCGGCCGCCCTCGCCGCGGACGATGCCGTCGTGGGCGGCCGAGCCCCGGCGGGCCGCCGTCGCGAACCCGTCGCCCACCTGCACGCCCTTGATGGCCTGGATGCCCATGAGCGCGCCGGCCAGGCGCGCGTCCAGGCGCCGGTCCCAGTGCACGTGAGAGCCCAGGCCGATCGGCACCCCGTAGACGAGCACCTCCACGACGCCACCGAGGGTCTCCCCGGCCTTGTGGGCGTCGTCGACCTCGGCGACCATCGCCGCGGAGGTCTCCGGGTCCAGGCAGCGCACGGGGTCCGCGTCGAGCCGGTCCTGGTCCTCGGGGAGCGGGAAGGGATGGCCCTCGGGCAGGGCCGCCTCGCCGAACGCGGTGGTGTGGGAGACGATCCGCACGCCCAGCTGAGCCAGGAACGCGCGGGCCACCGTGCCCAGGGCCACGCGGGCGGCGGTCTCGCGGGCGGAGGCGCGCTCGAGCAGCGGCCGGGCGTCGTCGAAGCCGTACTTCTGCATGCCGGTGAGGTCCGCGTGGCCGGGGCGGGGGCGGGTGAGGGCGGCGTTGCGCGCCAGGCCCTCGAGCTCCTCGGCCGGCACCGGGTCCGCGGCCATGACCTTCTCCCACTTGGGCCACTCGGTGTTGCCCACCTGGATGGCCACCGGAGAGCCCAGGGTCAGACCGTGGCGGACGCCGCCGAGGATCGTCACCGCGTCCTGCTCGAACTTCATCCGGGCACCGCGGCCGTAGCCCAGGCGGCGGCGCGCGAGCGCGTCCTGCACGTCCTGCGTCGTGACCGGGATCCCGGCCGGCAGTCCCTCGACGATTCCTGTGAGCGCGGGGCCGTGAGACTCCCCCGCTGTCAACCAGCGCACCATGGCGTGCAGTCTCTCACGCGCCCCGCCCGCGCCCGCGCCGTGTGACCGGCCGGGACGCGCCGGGGGCGGCTCAGCCCGCCGCCGGTCCGAGCGCCCGGGCGGCGGCGCGGGTCACGGC
>NZ_JANQCJ010000046.1:0-15447 GCF_024723355.1 Micrococcus sp. HG099
GCGGTGCTCCTCGGTCATGCCGCGAGCCTACGAGCCGGGGCGGACGCCGTGGGGCCCCGCGGCGGCGGGCGTGGACCACGCGGGCCCGGCCGCCCCCTGTGCAGGAGCGGGCGGGTCCGCGCGGCCCGGGTGGGCCTCAGGCGTCCGCGGCCCCGCGCAGCGTGGGCTCGGGCAGGTACACGGACCCACCGGCGGCCCGGAACTCCGCGGACTTGGCGGCCATGCCGGCCTCGGCGATCCGCGCCTGCTCGGACGCGCCGCCGAACTCGCTGCGGATGTCCTGGCTGATGCGCATGGAGCAGAACTTCGGCCCGCACATGGAGCAGAAGTGCGCGGTCTTGGCCGGCTCGGCGGGCAGCGTCTCGTCGTGGTACTCCTCGGCGAGCTGCGGGTCCAGGCCGAGGCCGAACTGGTCGCGCCAGCGGAACTCGAAGCGCGCCTTGGACAGCGCGTCGTCGCGGTCGCGGGCGCCGGGGTGGCCCTTGGCGACATCGGCGGCGTGCGCGGCGATCTTGTAGGTGATCACACCCGTCTTCACGTCGTCCCGGTCCGGCAGGCCCAGGTGCTCCTTGGGCGTGACGTAGCAGAGCATCGCGGTGCCGTAGCGGGCGATCTCGGTGGCGCCGATGGCCGAGGTGATGTGGTCGTACGCCGGGGCGATGTCCGTGACGAGGGGGCCGAGCGTGTAGAACGGGGCGCCCTTGCACAGCTCCTGCTGGCGCTCCACGTTCTCCCGCACCAGGTGCAGGGGGATGTGGCCGGGGCCCTCCACCATGACCTGGACGTCGTACGCCCACGCCCGCTCCGTCAGCTCGGCCAGCGTGTCGAGCTCGGCGAACTGGGCGGCGTCGTTGGCGTCCGCCACGGAGCCCGGCCGCAGGCCGTCGCCCAGGGAGAACGCGACGTCGTAGCGCGCGAAGATCTCGCAGAGCTCGTCGTAGTGCTCGTAGAGGAAGTTCTCCTTGTGGTGGCCCAGGCACCAGCCGGCCATGATGGAGCCGCCGCGGGAGACGATGCCGGTCACGCGGTCCGCGGACAGCGGCACGTGGCGCAGCAGCACGCCGGCGTGCACGGTCATGTAGTCCACGCCCTGCTCGCACTGCTCGATCACGGTGTCGCGGAAGATCTCCCAGGTCAGGGCCTGGTGGTCGCCGCCGACCTTCTCGAGGGCCTGGTAGATCGGCACGGTGCCGATCGGCACGGGGGAGTTGCGCAGGATCCACTCGCGGGTGGTGTGGATGTCGTCGCCCGTGGACAGGTCCATCACGGTGTCCGCGCCCCAGCGGGTGGCCCACTGCAGCTTCGAGACCTCCTCGGCGATCGACGACGTCACCGCCGAGTTGCCGATGTTCGCGTTGACCTTCACGGCGAACGCCTTGCCGATGATCATCGGCTCCGACTCGGGGTGGTTCACGTTCGCCGGGATGATGGCACGGCCGGCCGCGACCTCGGAGCGCACCAGCTCCACGTCCACGCCCTCGCGCAGGGCGACGTAGCGCATCTCCGGGGTGATCTCGCCGCGCCGGGCGTAGTGCATCTGGGTGACGCGCGCGCCCTCCTGGGCGCGCAGCGGGGCGCGGCGCTCGCCGGCCCACTCCTGCGAGGCGGCGCCGCGGCGCACGGCCGAGCGGCCGTCGTCGAGCAGGTCGCGCTCGCGGCCCTCGTACTCCTCGACGTCGCCGCGGGCGCGGATCCACTCGGCGCGCTGGGCGGGCAGGCCGCGCTCGGGCACGGAGCCCGGGCCCATGGTGCGGTAGACGGTCAGGGGCTCGTTGGGCGTGCCGTCGGGGGAGTCGTCCTGGTGGACTTCGGTGACGGGCACGCGGATGCCGTGCTCGGGGTCCTCCAGCCAGCCCAGGCGGTGGGTGGGGTAGTTCTCCTCCCCGGCGACGCCGTCCTCGACGGCGGGCGAGGAGACGGTGGACAGGGCGGTGTCGGTGGACAGGGTGGTGCCAGTGGGCACGGGGGTGTGGGGGGACGCGGACATGGCCGCACGCTCCTTCTTCCTTCGCCGGCATGACCCGGACAGGTTCAGACGGTGTCCGGACGGCGTCAGCCCGGTCTCAGCCCCGTGCCGTGGGGCTCCCGTGGGATGCGTGCGACGCTACCACGGCGTCGCGGCGGCCGACCCCTCCGACGACGAGGCCCGCGCGTCGACCCCGCCAGGACGGGGCGACGCGCGGGCCTGCGGAGGCCGCGTCGGCTTAGGCGAGGGCGGCCCGGGCCGCCCGGCGGCGCACCAGGGTGCGCTCGGCGATCCACGTGATGATGAGCATCACGATGATGGCGATGCCCGCGTAGCCCAGCACCGGGTAGACCGTGCCGACGAGGTCGGAGAAGCCCACCGAGGACAGCAGTGTCGCGGCCAGGGCGGTGGCCACGGCGATCGCCCAGCCGGGCACGCGGCGCATCGGGGAGAGCAGGGCGATCCGCTCCACGCCGCCGAACAGGCACGAGACCGCGGTGGTGAACTGCGCCAGCAGCAGGATGACCGTGTAGACCAGGGCCGCCCAGCCGCCGATCATCGCGGCCAGCTCCACCATCGGCAGGTCGGCCCGGCCGATCAGGTGGGCGTGGGCGGCCATGGCCAACATGATGGCGCCGGCCATGACCACCAGGCCCACGGCGCCCAGGCCGGCGCCGGCCACGAGGGTCCGGCCCGAGGAGGAGCTGTCCCGGCCGATGGGCGCGAGCACCGCGTAGGCGAGCTGGAAGTTGAACGCCACGTAGAGGATGCCGGACATCCACCACTGGTTGATCAGGGGCGAGGACGTCACGAGCGAGGCCACGTCCTCCACCGGGGCACCCGGGTTCGCCAGGCCCCACCAGGCCACGCCGACCGCGACCACGATGATCAGCGGCACCACCACGGCCTGGACCCGCACGAGGCCGGAGATGCCCGCGAGCACGGACAGCACGCAGACCGCCGCCATCAGCAGGGAGCCGACCATGGTCGGCAGGCCGAAGGAGGTGTTCACCGCGGCGCCGGCGCCGGCGAGCATGATCACCAGCGTGCCGAGCAGGGACGCGGTGATGCACAGGTCCGCGAACCAGGTGGGCACGCGGGAGGTGGTGGGGTTCACCAGGCGGTGGATGTCCGTGGTGCGCAGCTTCTGCGCCATCTTCAGCACGATCGCCGAGAGCAGGAAGAACAGGGCGCCGGCGATGACCAGGGCGAGCGTGCCGCCCCAGAGGCCGAAGCTCACGAAGTACTGCAGGATCTCGTTGCCCGAGGCGTAGCCCGCGCCGATGGTGGTGCCGATGAACGTGGCGGCGATCCCGAGCGGGGAGGTCGGCCGCAGCGACGCCGACTCCTCGGCTCGTCCGGGGTGCGCGGGGGAGCTCTCTGTGACGTGGGACATGCGACTACATTCTCATGGGCGGGATCGGCCCGGCCCGGGCGGCCGATCCGCCCCCACCCGAAGGAGCCCCCGCATGATCCCCGCCGTCCCCCGCGTGCTCAGCATCGCCGGCTCCGACTCCGGCGGCGGCGCCGGTGTCCAGGCCGACCTGAAGACCATCGCCGCGTGGGGCGGCTACGGGATGACCGCGATCACCGCGATCACCGCCCAGAACACGCAGGGCGTGCAGGCTGTCCACCCGCTGCCGGTGGACGTGGTGCGCGCCCAGCTCGACTCGATCGCCGCCGACATCGCCGTGGACGCCGTGAAGATCGGCATGCTCGGCACGGCGGAGCTCATGGGGGCCGTCGCCGGCTGGCTCGAGGAGACCCGGCCCGCCGTCGTCGTGCTGGACCCGGTCATGGTGGCCTCGAGCGGGGACGCCCTCACCGCGGTGGGCGACGACGACGGGCGCGCCGCGTGGTCCCGGCTGCTGCGGGCGGCGCACCTGGTGACCCCCAACCTGCCCGAGCTGGCCCGGCTGACCGGGCGGGACGCGACGGACTGGGACGCCGCCCTCGACGTGGCGCGGGGCCTGGCTGCCGACCACGACGTGACGGTCCTGCTCAAGGGCGGGCACCTGGACGAGGCCGAAGCGGCGGAGGTGCCGGACGCCGTCGTGCGCGTGGCCGGAGCCGTCCACGAGGTGCGCGGCCCGCGCGTGGCGACCCGCGCGTCGCACGGCACCGGCTGCACCCTCTCCTCGGCCCTGGCCACGCTGGCCGGCGCGGGCCTGAGCTGGGAGGACGCGCTCGAGCGGGCCAAGCCGTGGCTGGCCGACGCGATGCGGGCGGGGGAGGCCCTCGCGGTCGGGGACGCCTCGCGACCGACGTGGCACGGGCCCGTGGACCACGGTCACGCCCGGCGCGGCTGAGGCCGGCGCCCGGGGGAGGGGAACGGGCCCGGGACGCCCCGGGAGCGAGGACGGGCGGCCACCGTGAGGTGACCGCCCGGTCTGTGGTGCCCCCGGCAGGATTCGAACCTGCGGCCTTCTGCTCCGGAGGCAGACGCTCTATCCCCTGAGCTACGGAGGCGGGGGTCGCGACGCGTCGGGCGCGTTGCGGACTCGTCGACTCTACACCATCAGGACGGCCCGTCCGTGACCTCCTCGCGGGGCGCGTCAGCCGGGCAGGCCCGCGCGCAGGGTCCGTGCCGCGGCCTCGGGGTCCTCGGCCTGCGTCACGGCGCGGACCACCACGATCCGGTCCGCCCCGGCCGCGCGGACCTCGGGCAGCCGGTCCGCGTCGACGCCGCCGATGGCGAACCACGGCCGCGCCCCCGCCGGGTCCTCCGCGTCCAGGCGTGCGGCGTGGGAGGGCAGCTCCAGTCCGACGGCGGCCCGGCCCGGCTTCGTGGGCGTCGCCCACACCGGTCCCGTGCAGAAGTAGTCCAGGCCGTCCTCCGCGCGGGCGGCGCGCACCTGCGCCTCGGTGTGGCACGAGCGGCCGAGCACCACGTTCGGGCCCAGCAGGGCGCGGCACTGCGCGGTGGTCAGGTCGGTCTGGCCGGTGTGGAACACGTCCACCCCGGCCAGGGCGGCGACGTCGGCGCGATCGTTCGCGGCCGAGAGCGCCTCGTGCGCCCGGGCCAGCGGAACGAGCACGGCGAACGCGGCCAGTTCGACCGCCACGTCCACGGCCTTGTCCCGCACCTGGATCAGGTCCACTCCGCCGCGGAACGCCGCCGCGCAGAAGTCGGCGAACGCGGCCGTGTCGAGCGTGCGGTCCGGGCGCAGGAACCGCTGCAGGTCGGTGCAGACGTACAGCCGGGAGACGGCGAGGCGGGCGCGGCGGCCCGCGCCGGTGTCGCCGTCGTCGTGGTCGGCCGCGGTCATCAGGAGCGGATCGGGGGAGTGCATGCGCCCACTGTGACAGACTGGCCGCAGTTCCATGGGAGCCCGGGCCGCACGCGCCGGGCTGAGAGGGCCGCAGGGGCGCACCGCGCCGGCGCGGCCGACCATCACCACTCGATGCGGGTCATGCCGCCGTGAGGAGGACCGGTCCGTGCACGTGGCCGTCGTCGGGGCCGGGATCATCGGCCTCACCGCCGCCGTGCGTCTGCGCGCCGCAGGCCACGCCGTCACCCTGATCGCCCCCGAACTGGACACCGCCGGGCGCCCACACGCCGTGGCCGGGGCCACCCACGCCGCGGCGGGGATGCTCGCCCCGCTCGCCGAGACCCAGTTCAGCCAGGACGACCTCGCCCCGCTGCTGCAGGCCGGCTGGGAGGCCTACCCGGCCCTCGTGGACCTGCTCGCCGCCTTCACCGACGTCGAGACGGGCTTCCTCGCACAGGGCGCCTGGATCGTGGCCGCGGACCCCTCCGATGCCCGCGCGTGGGACCACGTGCTCGAGCACGCCTCGATCCTCGGCCGCCGGGTCGAGCCCGTCTCCGTCCGCGCGCTGCGCCGCGCCGAGCCCGCCCTGACCCCGGGCCTGGCCGCCGCCTTCGACGCCCCGGACGACCATCAGGTGGACCCGCGACGGCTCGCCGCCGCCTGCGTCGCCGCCCTGCGCGCCGAGACCGGGCCCGACGGCGGCCCACTCCCGGCCGGAGCCGGACCCGCCGCCCGATTCGTGGCCGGACGCGTCACCGCCGCCGACCCGGAGGGCGAGGGAGTGCGCCTCACGCTGGCCGACGGGGACGCCCTCACCGCCGACGGCGCGGTCCTCGCCGCGGGCCTGGGCCACCGTGGGATCGGCGGCGCGGCCACCGCCGTCGAGGTCCCGCTGCGCCCCGTCCACGGCGACGTGCTGCGCCTGCGGGTGCGTCCCGAGCAGCTGCTGCCGGGGGAGTCGCACCTGATCACCCGCACCGTCCGCGGCCTCGTCCACGGGCGCCAGGTCTACCTCGTGCCCCGCGCGGACGGCACCCTCGTGGTCGGCGCCTCGGCCCGCGAGGACGGCCTGGCCGGCACCTGCGCCGGGGCCGTGCTGGACCTGCTCGCCGACGCCGCCGCGATCCTGCCCGCCGTCCGCGAGTGCGAGCTCGTCGAGATCACCACCGCCGCCCGCCCCGGCACCCCTGACGACGCCCCGCGCGTGCTCGCCGTGCCCGAGGCCCCGGGCGCCGTCGTCGCCACCGGCTTCCACCGTCACGGGATCCTGCTCGCCCCCTGGGCGGCCGAGCGGATCCTCGAGCTGCTGCACGCCCGCCTGGAGGAGATCGCATGAACACCCTCACCCTGACCCTCAACGGAGAGCCCGCCGAGCTGGCCGCGGCCACCGTCCGCGACGTCGTCGCGCACGTCACCGGGCGCGCGGTCGGCGACGACGGCGCCGCCGCGGACGGGCGGCGGCTCGGCGTGGCCGTGGCGGTCGGCGGCGAGGTCGTGCCCCGGTCGGCCTGGGCCACCCGGGAGCTGACCGCCGGGGACGAGGTCGACGTCGTCACCGCGGTGCAGGGGGGCTGAGCGATGGCCGAGCACCGCACCCCGCCCGCCGCCCCCGCGATCCCGCCGCTGCGGATCGGCGGCTACGACCTGGCCTCCCGGCTCATCATGGGCACGGGCGGCATCACCGACCTCGCCGCCCTCGAGGGCGCCCTCGTCGCCTCCGGCACCACGCTCACCACCGTGGCGCTGCGCCGCTGGTCCGCGGACACCCGCGACGGCCTGGTCGCGCTGCTGGACCGCCTCGGCATCGACGTGCTGCCCAACACCGCCGGCTGCTACACCGCCCGGGACGCCGTGCTCACCGCCCGGCTCGGCCGGGAGGCGCTCGAGACCGACCTCGTGAAGGTCGAGGTCATCGCCGACGAGCGCACCCTGCTGCCCGACGTCGTCGAGACCCTCGAGGCCACCGAGCGGCTCGCCGCCGACGGCTTCACCGTCCTGGCCTACACCTCGGACGACCCCGCCATGGCGCTGCGCCTCGAGCAGGCCGGCGCCGCCGCCGTCATGCCGCTGGGCTCACCGATCGGCTCGGGGCTGGGCATCCTCAACCGCGCACACCTGGAGCTGATCGTCTCCCGCGCCTCCGTGCCGATCGTGCTCGACGCCGGCGTGGGCACCGCCTCGGACGTCGCCCTGGCGATGGAGGCCGGCTGCGACGCCGTGCTCGCCGCCTCCGCGATCACGCGCGCCGCCGAGCCCGCCCGCATGGCCCACGCGTGCCGGATCGCGCTCGAGGCGGGCTTCCACGCCCGCCGCGCCGGGCGCATCCCGCGCCGCGAGCACGCCCTGGCCTCCTCACCGATGGCCGGGCGGGTCACGGCCGAGGAGGACGAGCGGTGACCGCCGCCCCGGACCCCGCCGACCGTGAGCCCCGCGACCTCACCGCACTGTCCGACACCCAGCTGCAGCGCTTCGCCCGCCACCTGAGCCTGGACGGCTTCGGCCCCGAGGCCCAGCTGGCGCTGCTGCGCTCCCGCGTCCTCGTGGTGGGCGCCGGCGGCCTCGGGGCGCCCGTGCTGACCTACCTCGCCGCCGCGGGCGTGGGGGAGGTCCACGTGATCGACGACGACGTGGTGGACCGCTCCAACCTGCACCGCCAGGTGATCCACGCCGAGGCGGACCTCGGCCGCCCCAAGACCGCCTCCGCCGCCGCGACGATGCGCGGCCTGCACCCCGAGGTGCGCGTGGTCGAGCACCGCGAACGCCTGACCGCGGCCAACGCGCTCGAGCGGGTCGGCGCCGTGGACCTCGTGCTCGACGGCACGGACAACTACGCGACCCGCTACCTCGTGGCCGACGCGTGCGAGATCGCGGGCGTGCCCGTGGTGTGGGGCGCGATCCTGCGGTTCGCGGGGCAGGTGAGCGTGTTCGCCCCGGGCGGGCCGCTGTACCGGGACGTGTTCCCGGAGCGGCCCGAACCCGGCGAAGTGCCCTCGTGCGCGCAGGCCGGGGTGCTCGGGGTGCTGCCCGGGATCATCGGCTCCCTCATGGCGGCCGAGGCGATCAAGCTGCTCTCCGGGGTGGGCGAGCCCCTGGTCGGGCGGCTGCTCTCCGTGGACGCCCTGACGATGCGCTTCCGTGAGCTGCGGCTCGTGGCCGACCCCGAGCGGACCCCCGTGACGGACCTGTCCGCCCACGCGGACCAGGCCCCCGGCTCGGACGACGCCGGCGCCCCCGGCTCGGCGGAGGCATGCGGCGCCGCGGGCGGGGAGATCGACCCCGCCACGCTGGCCGCCCTGCTCGCCGACCCCGCCCGGGCCGCGTCCCTGACCCTGCTCGACGTCCGCGAGGACTGGGAGCGTCGCCTGCGCCGGGTCGAGGTCCCCGCGGCGGTGGCCGATCGGCACGTCCCGCTCGATGCCGTCCTCGCGGAGCCGGCGGCCCACGCGCCCGGGCCGGACCGCGTCCTGGTGGTGTGCTGCGCCGCCGGAGCCCGCTCGGCCCGGGCGCGGGACGCTGTGGTCGGGGCCGACCCGAGCGCCGGCGGGCGCGTCCTCTCCCTCGCCGGCGGCCTCGCCGCCTGGCCCGCCTGACCCCCACCCCGACGAGTCCTGCGAAAGGGCCCCCATCGCGGGCCGGAGGGGGCCATCTCGCAGGGTTCGTTCGCACGCGCACGGGCGCGGCGACCCTTCCGTAGACTTGCGCGGGTGAAGCCCGAAGACCTCTCCGCCCTGCTGTCCGCTGTCCTCACCGACGCCGTCGAGGCCGGTGACCTCCCCGCCGAGCTGCGGGACGAGATCACCCCCGCCCGCGTGAAGGTGGAGCGACCCCGCAGCCGCGAGCACGGCGACTGGGCCACCAACGTCGCCCTGCAGCTGGGCAAGAAGGCCGGCAAGGCCCCCCGGGACCTCGCCGCGCTGCTTGCCGACCGCCTGTCCGGCCGGGACGGCATCGCCGCCGTGGACGTGGCCGGCCCCGGCTTCCTCAACATCACCCTCGACGTCGCCTCGGCCGGCGCCCTGGCCCGCGAGATCGTGGAGGCCGGCGAGGCCTACGGCCGCAACGACGCCCTGGCCGGGCGCACCGTGAACATGGAGTTCGTCTCCGCCAACCCCACGGGCCCCCTGCACATCGGCCACACCCGCTGGGCGGCCCTCGGCGACGCGATCGCCCGCCTGCTGCGCGCATCGGGCGCGCACGTCACAGCGGAGTACTACGTCAACGACGCCGGCAACCAGATGAACGTGTTCGCCGACTCGGTCCTGGCCCGCCTCCACGGCCGCGACGTCCCCGAGGGCGGCTACCCGGGCGCGTACGTGCAGGAGCTGGCCGACGCCGTCGCACTCGAGCATCCGGACGTGCGCGAGCTGACGGACGAGGCCGCGCGCCCGGTGGTCCGCGAGGCCGCGTACCGGCTGCAGATGCAGGACATCAAGGACACGCTGACCGCGTTCGGCGTGCACTTCGACGTGTTCACCTCCGAGAAGACGCTCCACGAGTCCGGGGCCCTCGAGCAGGCCGTCGAGCGCCTGCGTGAGCAGGGCCACATCGAGGACCGCGAGGGCGCCGTGTGGCTCAAGACCACCGACTTCGGGGACGACAAGGACCGCGTGCTGATCCGCGCCAACGGCGAGCCCACCTACTTCGCCGCGGACGCCGCCTACTACCTCGACAAGCGCGACCGCGGCTTCGAGGAAAAGGTGTACCTGCTCGGCGCCGACCACCACGGCTACGTGAACCGCCTCAAGGCCATCGCCGCGGCCGCCGGCGACGATCCGCAGCGCAACATCGAGATCCTCATCGGGCAGCTGATCTCCGTGAACGGCGCCAAGCTCTCCAAGCGCGCGGGCAACATCATCGAGCTCAAGGACCTCGTGGAGTGGCTCGGCCGAGACGCCCTGCGCTACGACCTGGCCCGCTACCCCGCGGACTCGCCGATCACCATCGACCCGGAGCTGCTGCGCTCGAACACCAACGACAACCCGGTCTACTACGTGCAGTACGCCCACGCCCGGGCGTGCGGCGCGGCCCGCACGGCGCAGGCCCACGGCGTGGACCGCTCCGAGTTCGACGCCGCGCTGCTCACCCACGAGACCGAGTCCGAGCTGCTCGCCCAGCTCGCCGAGTTCCCCACGGTGGTGGCCTCGGCCGCCCGCCTGCGCGAGCCGCACCGCGTGGCCCGCCACCTGGAGGTCGTGGCCGGCGCCTACCACTCCTGGTACGCCGCCTGCCGCATCGTCCCCATGCCCACGGAGGACGGCACGCCCCGCGCGGTCGAGACCCTGAACCGCACCCGCCTGTGGCTCAACGACGCCACCGCGCAGGTCCTGGCCAACGGCCTGGGGCTGCTCGGCGTGTCCGCCCCGGAGAAGATGTGAGCGCGCCCATGACGACGCCGAAGCCCGCCTCCGCCTCGCCGCTCGCCCCGGCGTGGCTCCCGGCCCCCGGCGACGCCGACGCGCTCGTCCCCGGCCTGTGGGCCGCGGGCGTGGACCGCGACGACGCCGGCCGGCTCACCGTCCAGGGCCTGGGCGCCCCGGACCTCGCCGCCGAGTTCGGCACCCCGCTGCTCGTGCTGGACGAGGACGACTTCCGGGCCCGCGCCCGCGCCTTCCGCTCCGGCTTCGACGCCGCGTTCGCCGACCTGTGCGGGGGAGCGGACGTCTACTACGCCGGCAAGTCCCTGCTCACCCTCTCCACCGCCCGCTGGGCGGCCGAGGAGGGCCTGCGCGTGGACACCGCCTCGGGCGGTGAGCTCGCGGTCGCGCTGCGCGCCGGCGTGGACCCCGCGCACATCGGCCTGCACGGCAACAACAAGTCCGACGCCGAGCTGCGCACCGCCCTCGAGGCCGGCGTCGGCCGGATCATCGTGGACTCGATCGACGAGCTCGAGCACCTCGCCGCGCTCGCCGCGGATCAGGGCGGTCGCGCCCCCGTGATGCTGCGCCTGACCCCGGGCGTGCACGCGCACACCCACGACTTCATCGCCACCGCCCACGAGGACCAGAAGTTCGGCCTCTCGCTGGCCCCGGCCACCACGGACCGGGACGGCAACGTGGCGGGCCGCTCGCCGGCCGCCGTCGCCGTGGCCGCGGCGCTCGCCGCCGAGTCCGTGGACCTGCTGGGCGTGCACTGCCACATCGGCTCGCAGATCTTCGAGGCGGACGGCTTCGGGCTCGCCGCCGAGCGCGTGCTCGAGTTCCTGGCGCAGATGAAGGCCGAGCACGGCGTGGAGCTGGCCGAGCTGGACCTCGGCGGCGGCCACGGCATCGCCTACACCGCGGTGGACGCCCCTCGCCCGCCGGCCGAGATCGCGGCCGCGCTCGCGGACGACGTGCAGAAGGCCCTCGAGCGCCTGCAGCTGGCGTGCCCGCGCATCTCGATCGAGCCGGGCCGGGCGATCTCGGGCCCGGCCGGCCTCACCCTCTACACCGTGGGCGTCACCAAGACCGTGGACGCGGACACCCCGGACGGCGGCACGGCCGCCCGCCGGTACGTGGCCGTGGACGGCGGCATGTCGGACAACCCGCGCCCCGTGCTCTACGACGCGGACTACACGGCCGTCTCGGCCGCCCGCACCTCGGACGCGCAGGCCGTGCTCACCCGCGTGGTGGGCAAGCACTGCGAGTCCGGCGACGTGCTCGTCCGGGACGTCTACCTGCCCGAGGACCTCGCCCGCGGCGACCTGCTGGCCGTGCCCGCCACGGGCGCCTACACCCACGTGATGGCCTCGAACTACAACGCGCTGACCCGCCCGGCCGTCGTCGCCGTCGCCGGCGGGCGGGCGCGCGTGATCATCCGCCGGGAGACGCAGGAGGACCTGTTCGTCCGCGAGGCCGATCCGCGCCTCGGCCGCTGAGGCAGCGGGCGCCCGCACCCGCCCGTCGGCCTCGGGGCCGGGTGCGGGCGTCCCGCTCTGCGGACACCGAGTGTCGCGCGGCGGGACGAGCCGGGGCGCCGCGCTAGATTCGAGGCCAGCCGAACCGCGCGATCGCGCGGCACCGACCCCGATCCTTGACCCCGGAGGACCATGCCCCAGCACACCGACGCCCCCACCGCCCTCAAGGTCGCCCTGCTGGGCGGCGGGACCGTGGGGTCCCAGACCGCCCGGATCCTCACCGAGGACGCCGACATCCTGCGGGACCGCGTGGGCGCCGACCTCGAGCTCACGGGCATCGCGGTGCGGGACACGGGCGCGACGCGCGACTGGCAGGCGGACCCGGCGCTCTACACCACCGACGCTGAGGCGCTCGTGGACGGCTCGGACGTCGTCATCGAGCTGATGGGCGGCATCGAGCCCGCCCGCACCCTGATCCTGCGCGCGCTGGCCGCCGGCACCTCCGTGGTGACCGGCAACAAGGCGCTGCTCGCCCAGCACGGGGAGGAGCTCTACGCCGCGGCCGCCGCCACCGGCGCCCAGCTGAGCTTCGAGGCCGCCGTGGCCGGCGCCATCCCGATCCTGCGCCCGCTGCGCGACTCCCTCGCCGGCGACCGCGTCACCCGCGTCATGGGCATCGCCAACGGCACCACGAACTACATCCTGGACAAGATGGACTCCGAGGGCGCCGGGTTCGACGAGGCGCTCGCCGAGGCCCAGCGGCTCGGCTACGCGGAGGCGGACCCCACCGCCGACGTCGAGGGCCACGACGCCGCCGCGAAGGCCGCCATCCTGGCGACTCTGGCGTTCGGCGCGCCGTACACCCTGGACCAGGTGGCCGTCTCCGGCATCACCGCCATCACCGCCGAGGACAACGAGGCCGCCGCCGACGCCGGCTACGTCATCAAGCTCCTGGCCATCGCCGAGCGGGCCCGCGCCGCGGACGGCGCCGAGGGCGCCGTGCTGCGCGTGCACCCCACCCTGCTGCCCCGGGAGCACCCGCTGGCCTCGGTGCGCGGCGCCTTCAACGCCGTGTTCGTGGAGGCCGAGAACGCGGGCGAGCTCATGTTCTACGGCCCCGGCGCCGGCGGCGCCCCCACGGCGTCGGCCGTGATGGGCGACGTCGTCTCCATCGCCCAGCGGATCGTGCGCGGCGGGCCCGCCCGCCTGCGCACGCCCGTCGCCGAGCTGCCCGCACTGGACCCGGCCGAGGCCGTCACCTCCTGCCTCGTGGTCCTGCGCGTGGCGGACGAGCCCGGCGTGCTGCGCCGCGTGGCCGGCGTCTTCGAGGAGCAGGGCGTGTCCATCGAGACGCTGCGCCAGGTCCAGTCGGACCGCGACGACGCCCCCGGGGCCTCCCTGCGCCTGATCACCCACCGGGCCCGCCAGCGGGACCTCGACGCCACCGTCGAGGCCCTGGCCGCCCTGGACGCGGTCCACGAGGTCGCATCCGTCCTCCGAGTCGAAGGGAACTGACCCATGGCCCACCAGTGGCGCGGCGTCGTCCGCGAGTACGCCGACCGCCTGCCCGTCACCGAGGACACGCGCGTGATCACCCTCGGCGAGGGCGGCACCCCGCTCATCCACGCCCCGCACCTCTCGGAGCTCGTCCAGGGCACCGTGCACGTGAAGTTCGAGGGCATGAACCCGACCGGCTCCTTCAAGGACCGCGGCATGACCATGGCCATCACCGCCGCCGTGGACCAGGGCGCGAAGGCCGTGGTGTGCGCCTCCACCGGCAACACCTCCGCGTCCGCGGCGGCCTACGCCGCGCAGGCCGGCCTCACGTGCGCCGTGCTCGTGCCCGAGGGCAAGATCTCGATGGGCAAGATGTCCCAGGCCGTGGCCCACGGCGCCGAGATCCTGCAGGTCCAGGGCAACTTCGACGACTGCCTCGAGGTGGCCCGCAAGCTCGCCGAGAACTACCCGGTGTTCCTCGTGAACTCCGTGAACCCGGCGCGCATCGAGGGCCAGAAGACCGGCGCGTTCGAGGTCGTGGACGCGCTCGGCGACGCCCCGGACTACCACCTGCTGCCCGTGGGCAACGCCGGCAACATCACCGCCTACTGGAAGGGCTACCGCGAGTACGCGGCCCCCTACATGAACCCCCACGAGGGCGCCTCGGACGAGGAGCTGCCCGCGGTGTCCACGAAGACCCCCGTCATGTGGGGCTTCCAGGCGGCCGGCGCCGCCCCGATCGTCCTGGGCCACCCCGTGACCGAGCCGGACACCATCGCCACGGCCATCCGCATCGGCAACCCCGCCTCGTGGGAGCAGGCCGAGGCCGCCCGCGACGGCTCCGGCGGCATGATCGACTCCGTGACCGACGAGGAGATCCTCGCGGCGCACCGCTGGCTCTCGGCCAAGGAGGGCGTGTTCGTGGAGCCTGCCTCCGCCGCCGGCGTGGCCGGGCTGATCAAGCACCACGCCGCCGGGAACGTGCCCGCGGGCAAGAGCTGGGTCATCACCGTCACCGGCCACGGCCTGAAGGACCCCCAGTGGGCCCTGCGCGGCGCCGACGGCGAGGACGTCACGCCCCGCACCGTGCCGTTCGACGTGGTCACGGTGGCGCAGGCCCTCGGCCTGGCCTGAGCGATGCCGGCACCGCGCACCCTGGCGGCCGGGACCGCCGTCGTCGTCGCCGTCCCCGCCACCTCCGCCAACCTCGGCCCCGGCTTCGACTCGATGGGCCTGGCCCTTGAGCTGCGGGACGAGGTCTCCCTGACGGTCGTGGACGGGCCGGACGTGGCCGAGGTGACGGGGGAGGGCGCGGACGTCCTGCCCCGGGACGGCTCGCACCTGATCCTGCGCCTGGCGCACGAGCACCTGCGCGCGCGCGGCGTCCGCGCCCCGGGCCTGCACCTGCGCGCCGTCAACCGGATCCCGCACGCCCGCGGCCTCGGCTCGTCCGCGGCGGCGGTGGTGGCCGCGTACGCCGCGGCCGAGGCCCTGCTCCCCGCGGCGGACCGCCGTCCGCCCGCGGCCCTGCTCGAGGCCGCCACGGACTTCGAGGGCCACCCGGACAACGTGGCCCCGGCCCTCGTGGGCGGGGCGACCGTCTCCTGGACCCGGGACGACGACGCCCGCCCGGCGACCGCGCCCCTGCGGCTGCACGAGCGGATCGTCCCCGTGGTCGCGATCCCGGACACCGAGCTGTCCACGCACGCCGCCCGCGGCGTCCTGCCGGAGTCGGTGCCGCACGCGGTCGCCGCCGCCCAGGCCGGCCGCGCCGCCCTGCTCGTCCACGCTCTGGCCGAGCGGCCCGAGCTGCTCATGGCGGGCACGCGCGACTGGCTGCACCAGGGCCCCCGCGCCGCGGTCATGCCCGCCAGCGC
>NZ_JANQCJ010000047.1:0-15297 GCF_024723355.1 Micrococcus sp. HG099
GCCGACGCCCGCGCGGTCGAGGCGGAGGCCCCCGACGCCGTCGGGCAGGACGCCGCCGCGCCGCAGGCGCCGACGCCCACGGGCCGGCTGCACCACGTGGAGGTGTGGGTGGCCGACCTGGCCGCCGCCGAGGCGGGCCTGGGCTGGCTGCTCGGCGAGCTCGGCTACGTGCCCGGCGAGGGCTGGGCCGAGGGCCGCACCTACCAGGGCGCGGGAGAGTACATCGTGCTGGAGTCCGGCCCTGACGTCGTCGGCGGCGCGCACGAGCGCACCCGCCCCGGCCTGAACCACCTGGCGTTCCGCGCCGGCACCCGGGCCCGCGTCGACGAGCTCACCGCCGCCGCCCGGGAGCGCGGCTTCCGGCTGCTCTTCGCCGACCGCCACCCGCACGCCGGGGGCGCGGACCACTACGCCGCGTACCTCGAGGCCCCGGACGGCTTCGAGGTGGAGCTCGTCGCGGTCGAGGACTGAGCGGCTCAGGCCTCCGGCAGGACGACCCGCAGCGAGCCCGGCTTCGCGCCGCTCGGCGCGACGAGCTCGACATCCCAGCGGCGGCCCTCGACGTCGCCCGCGCCGGCCGCCGCCACCACCTCCGCGGCCCGGTCCAGGGTGCCGGTCGCCCGGGCCCCGGCCTCGAGCAGCGCCCGGGCCACGAGGCCGCGCGTGTGCTTGGCGAAGTGGGAGACCACGGTGGGCTCCCCACCGCGCAGCTGGAACACGTCCACCGTGGCGGTCCGCTGCGCCGGCGCCTTCCACATGGCCGCGTAGCCGCCGGAGCGGCAGTCGACGATCGGGCCGCCGTCGGCCTGCGCCACCGCGTCCAGCGCCGGGGCGAGCACGGGCCGCCAGTGCGCGGCCAGGCCGGGCAGCCCCGGCAGCCGGGCGCCCACCGAGAGCCGGTGCGCCGGGATCCGGTCCGCCAGCGCGGTGGCCCCGAACAGGGCCGAGAACACCAGGGCCGAGTCGCGGGCGCGGCGCTTGGCGCCGGGGGAGAGGGAGGCGTGGTCGAGGGCGTCGAAGAGCACGCCCGTGAAGACCCGGTGCCCGGGGGCCGCCGGGGCCGTGGCCAGGGACGTGTTCGCGGCGACTTCCCCGGCCAGGGAGGCCCCGACCCCCAGCGTCGCAAGGGCGTCCGGTGCAGCGGAGGCCTCGGCGAGGCGGGCGAGCAGGTCGCGGCGGGCCGCGGTGACGGCGTCGTGCTCGGCGAGGGCGAGGTCCTCCAGGCGCAGCGGGGCGCCGGAACGGGGGGCGGTCTTGCCCTCGGAGGGCGGCAGCAGGATCAGCACCGGACCAGCCTAGTCAGGGCGCGGGCGGGCACGGGCCGCGCCTCGGCCCCCGGAACCTGGCACAGTGGTGGGGTCGGCCCGGGCCCTCCCCGCGCCCGCGCCGCAGCGCCGTCCGGGGCATTCCCCCGGGACCGGCCCTCCCGACCATCCGCCGTCCCCGACATCAGGAGCCGCCCGTGATCACCACCATGAACGTGTTCGGCGTCGTGTTCCCCTTCGTGCTGGCGGCGATCGTGGTCGCCATGATCGTGGGGATCCGCTCCAGCGGACGGGAGCGCACCCAGGCCTCGGAGGTGGAGCTGCGCCTGCGCGAGCGCACCTTCACGGGGCAGGACCGGGTGACCCTCGAGTGGCCGCGGGACCGGCGCAGGCCCACCCCGGCGAAGGTCGTGGCCATCGGCGAGTCCTACGGCTACCGCCTCCTGGAGAAGAGGGAGCGCGACCACGTCATCGAGCTGGACTTCGAGCGCATCCGCGACGACGAGGGGTTCTGACCGGCGCCCGCCTGCCTGCCGCCGGCGGGCGAGGCCGGCGTCCTCGCCGCCGTCGAGGGCCGCCAGTGAGCTCCGCTCCGTCGGTCGTCCCGCGCGCGAGGCGAACTCCTCGTCGTCGGACTCGGTGGTGGGCAGGACCGTGCCGACGATCTCCCGGTAGCCGGCGGCGAAGCCCGAGCGGGTGCGCCAGCCGGGGACCGTGCGCACGGGCAGGCCGGTGGCCGCCAGGGCCCGCTCGAGGCCGGTGAGCATCGGGACGGCCATGGGGACTCCTGGCGGGGGCGGGACGTGGGGTGGGACGGATCAGCTGTAAGCCGGGTTCTGTGCCCCGCGCGCGTTGCCCCGCGCGGGGTGACGGCCATCCATCTGGGCCCGCCATTGCTGACGGGCTCGAGCGGCCAACCCGGACGCTGGGGCGAGCAGCCCTCATGACGCGTCCTGTTCGGCCTTGCACCGGATGGGGTTTACCTAGCCGGCCCCGTCACCGAGGCCGCTGGTGGTCTCTTACACCACCCTTTCACCCTCACCCCCGCGCGGACGCGGGGGCGGTCTTCTCTCTGTGGCACTGGCCCGCGGGTCGCCCCGGGTGGGCGTTGCCCACCATCCTGCTCTGCGGTGCCCGGACTTTCCTCGCACCCTCCGTGAAGGGGGCACGCGGCCGTCCGCTGATCCGTCCCGGCCGACCATTCTACGCACCGGTTCCCACGACGGCCGCGGGGCGCTCTGCTCGCATAGAATGGACGCCGTCCGCCGACGACGAGGTCGGGGGACGGGCCTGCCCGGACGGGCCCCAGGTCTCAAGGAAGGACTCCCGTGGCAGACACCGCCTCGACCCAGACCCCCGAGTGGAACACGCAGCAGGAGCTCGCGGAGAAGATGGTGCCCCTGCTGGGCAGCCTGTACCGCGAGCACAACGTGGTCACCTCGATCTACGGGCGCTCCCTCGTGAACCGCGGCGTGATCGACATCATCAAGGCCCACCGCTACGCCCGCCGCGTGCAGGAGGCCCCGCTGAGCGTGGAGGCCACCTACCCGCTGGTCGAGGCCATGGCCGCCATGGACCTGGGCGCCGCGAACGTGGACCTCGCCGAGCTGGCCGCGCGCCAGAAGGAGTCCGGCCGGGACGTGCAGGCCTTCCTCGACGCCGAGCTGGCCGAGGTCAAGGGCAAGGGCGGCGAGGGCCTGGGCGAGCCCCAGGACGTCGTCCTCTACGGCTTCGGCCGCATCGGCCGCCTGCTGGCCCGCATCCTGCTCGACCACGCCGGCGGCGGCTCCAAGCTGCGCCTGCGCGCCGTCGTCGTGCGCAAGAACTCCGAGGACGACCTCGTCAAGCGCGCCTCCCTGCTGCGCCGCGACTCCATCCACGGCCCGTTCGACGGCACCATCGTGGTGGACGAGGACCGCAACGTCATCACCGCCAACGGCACCGAGATCCAGGTCATCTACTCGAACGACCCCACCACCGTGGACTACACCGCCCACGGCATCAAGGACGCCCTGGTCATCGACAACACGGGCCGCTGGCGCGACGACGAGGGCCTCTCCCAGCACCTGCAGGCGAAGGGCGCCAAGAAGGTCCTGCTCACCGCCCCGGGCAAGGGCGAGATGAAGAACATCGTGTTCGGCGTGAACTCGGATGACATCACCCCCGAGGACACCATCGTCTCCGCCGCCTCCTGCACCACCAACGGCATCACCCCGGTGCTCAAGGTCATCCAGGACGACTACGGCATCGACCACGGCCACGTGGAGACCGTGCACGCCTACACCAACGACCAGAACCTCGTGGACAACTTCCACAAGGGCGCCCGTCGCGGCCGCTCCGCCGGCATGAACATGGTGCTCACCGAGACCGGCGCCGCCAAGGCCGTGGCCAAGGCCCTGCCCGAGCTCAAGGGCAAGCTCTCCGGCAACGCCATCCGCGTCCCCACCCCCGACGTGTCCATGGCCATCCTGAACCTCGAGCTGAACAAGGCCACCTCGGTGGAGGAGCTCAACGCCCGCCTCAAGCAGGAGTCCCTCACCGGCCCCCTGCGCGGCCAGGTCGGCTACGTGGACTCCCCGGAGGTCGTGTCCACCGACTTCGTCGGCTCGGACCGCGCCGGCGTGGTGGACGGCCTCGCCACCCTCGTGAACAACGACGGCAAGAACGCCATCCTCTACGTCTGGTACGACAACGAGTACGGCTACTCGCACCAGGTGATCCGCGTGGTGGAGAAGATGGCGGGCCAGCAGGTCCCCACCTTCCCGAAGCCCTGACCCCTTCCCGCGCTCCGCGCAGCAGACACGACGCCCCCGGCTCCGGACAGGAGACGGGGGCGTCGTGCGTGCCGGCCCGCGGCGAGGCGGTGCCCCGCCGCGGGCCGGACTCCGCCGGCGGTCAGTCCAGGGCCACGAACGTCTTCTCGCCGCCGAACATCCCGGTGGTCACGCGGAGCAGGCCGTCGGCGCCCTCGGGCACCTGGAGCACCACGTTGCCCTGGGCGGTGCCGCCGTTGTAGAGCTCCTGGGCGGTGTCCAGCTCGTCCGGGCCCACGACGAAGGCGTCGCCGGTGTCGATGGTCTCGCCGGTGGCGGTGACGAACGCGAAGCCGGTGCCGAGCATGATCATCTCGGACTCGTCGCCGGTGTACTCCACGGTGACGTCGGCCAGGAGGTACTGGGTGCCCTCGGCCGGGGCGTCGTTGAACTGGTTGGCCGCCATCACCGCGTCCGTGGCGTCCGGGGTCACCTCGTTCACGGTGACCACCCAGTCCCCGCCCTCGATCGGCGTGCCCAGGGGCAGCGGGTCCTCGCGCGTGCCGGTCGTGCCCCCGGCCTGCTGCTCGGGCTCGTCGGCCTCCTCGGCCTCCTCGGTGTCCTCGGTCCCCTCCTCGGCGCCCGCCGGGGCCGAGGCGGTGGGGGAGCCGGCCGCGGCCGGGGCGTCCTCCTCGGCCGGGGAGGCGGTGTCGCCGCAGGCGGTGAGCCCCAGCAGCAGGGCGGCGGCGATGGCGGTGCGGGTGTGCAGAACGGACTTCATGGTCCTGGTCCTCTCGCGATGGGAAGCGAGCCGTCCCACGGTCGCGGGAACGGCGCCGGCGTCCTCGCGGTCGAGGCCTGCCGGTCAGTCGATTCCTATCGAGTGCACCGGACACGTTACGGAGACGCCCAGGTCGGGGCCCGCTCCGCGCCGCAGACGACGCCGGCCCCGCCTCTCCGAGACGGGAGGCGGGGCCGACGTCGTGCCGAGGAATGGTCGCCGGTCAGGCGTCCGGGGCGTGGTCCTCGCCGCCGCCCGGACCGGACCTCAGTGTTCGTGGTCCGCGATCTCCTCGTGGCCGAACGGGTCCTCGTCGGTGCCCGGCAGCCAAGTCACGCCGGGCACGTTCATGCGCTCGGCGCGCTGGGCGCGCTTCCAGCGGCGCTGCCACTTGCCGTCGAGGCGGTCCACGTAGAGGGTGCCGTTGAGGTGGTCGTATTCGTGCTGCATCACGCGCGCGAACCAGCCCTCGGCCACGAACTCGAACATCTCGCCGTCCACGCGCTGGCCGGACAGGCGCACGCGTCCGGACCGCTGCAGCGGGTAGCCGTGGCCGGGCACGGAGAGGCAGCCCTCGGTGTGCTCGTCCTCGTCCGGGGCCTCCTGCGGCGCCTTCTCCAGGTAGGTGAGCACGGGGTTGATCACGTGGCCGACGTTCGGGGCCTCGCCGGAGTACGGGTACGTCCACGTGAAGATGCGCAGGCCGACGCCCACCTGCGGTGCGGCCAGGCCGACGCCGTTGGCCGCGTCCTGGGTGACGTACATGTCCTCCACGAGGCGGCGGATCTCGTCGTCGATCACCTCCACCTCGGCCGCCCGCGTGTGCAGGACGGGCTCGCCGTAGACGGTGATGGGACGGATGGAGGCCATGGCGCTGCGCTTCCCGGCCCGGGGGAGGGCCTGCGTGGGGGGATGAGGGGGAGCCTCCAGCCTACCGCCGCGCGCCGCGCCGCCGCCGGTCAGCCGAGCGAGGCCAGCAGGTCGGCGCACGCCTGCTCGCAGCGCCGGCAGGACTCCGCGCACACCGCGCAGTGCTCGTGCATCTCGGCGTGAGAGGCGCACTCGTCGCCGCAGGCCCGGCACGCGGTCCGGCAGGCCTCGAGCAGGGCCCGGACGGTGGACGCGTCCTCGCCCGTCTGGCGGGTCAGCACCGCAGCGGTGGCCCCGCAGACGTCGGCGCAGTCCAGGTTCAGCCGGATGCACCGGCGCATCTCGGCCACCACGTCCTCGGACAGGCACGCGTCCGCGCACGCCGTGCACGTCTGGGCACAGGCGAGGCAGGCCTCGATGCACTCGGCCAGCGTCCGGCGGTCGATGCCGCCGAGGTCCTTCGGGTGGGTCTCGAGCATCGCGCTCACGTGGTGGGTCATGGCGTCCTCGTCTCTCCTCGATCGGATCGGTCGGGCCGCCCTGGTCGGTCCGGGACCGCCCTGCCCGCCACGGTACGCCTCGGGCGCGGCGGGCAGAAGGGCCCGGTCCCGGATCTTCCCCCGGGACCGCCCCCGGTCTCGCGTCGTCCCTGACGGGCCGCCGAGCCCGTCCGCGCGCCCGCCGACGACGACGGCTCCGCGACGCACACCGCGGAGGAGAGGAACACCCATGAAGGCGGTGGTCTACCACGTCCCCGGCGACGCGCGCTGGGAGGAGGTCCCGGACCCGCAGATCCAGGACCCCACGGACGCGATCGTGACGATCGAGACCACCACGATCTGCGGCACGGACCTGCACATCCTCAAGGGCGACGTGCGGGCCGTGACCGAGGGCCGGATCCTCGGGCACGAGGGCGTCGGCGTGGTCACGGAGGTCGGCCCGGAGCGCACGGAGGTGAAGGTCGGCGACCGCGTGATCGTCTCCTGCGTCACCACGTGCATGGACTGCGACTACTGCCGCCGCGGCCTGACCTCGCACTGCCAGACCGTGGGCGGCATCGGCTGGATCTTCGGCCACCTGATCGACGGCACCCAGGCCGAGCGGGTCCGCGTCCCCCTCGCGGACAACGGGCTCATCCCGCTGCCGCAGGGCGTGACCGCCGAGCAGGGCGTGATGCTCTCGGACATCCTGCCCACCGGATACGAGATCGGCGTGCTCTCCGGCCAGGCGGCCGAGGGGGACACGGTCCTCGTGGTCGGCGCCGCCCCGTGGGGCTCTTCGCGATCATGACCGCCAAGACCCGCGGCGCGAAGACCGTGATCGTCGTGGACGGCAACGAGTTCCGCCTCGAGGCCGCCCGCGAGTTCGGGGCGGACGAGGTGTTCACCCCCCGGGGAGGGGACGCTGGAGAAGGTCAAGGCCCTCACCGCGCACGGCCTCGGTGTGGACGTGGCCATGGAGGCGGTGGGCATCCCCGCCACCTTCACCCTGTGCCTCGATGCCATCCGACCGGGTGGCCGCGTGGCCAACCTCGGCGTGCACGGCAAGCCGGTGGAGTTCCCATCGACCGGGAGTGGATCAACAACATCACGATCACCACAGGCCTGGTGAACTCGACGACGGCCCCCGAGCTGCTGGGTCGCATCAGCGAGGGCTCCATCCAGCCCAAGCGGTTCGTCACGCGCCGGTTCACCTTCGACGAGTGGGAGAAGGCGTACGCCACCTTCTCCGACGCGGCCGAGCAGAAGGCGCTGAAGGTCATCGTCACCGCCTGACGCGACGCGCCCACCGCACCCGTCCGGGCGGCCGACCGACACCCGTCGACCGGCCGCCCGGTCGCGTCCGAGCCGGGCCCGGCGCGTCAGCCGCCGGCCAGCCGCTCCAGGGCCTCGGGGTCCCTCAGCTCGACGCGCGGGCCGGCCACGGTGATCACGCCCTCGTCCGCCAGGCGTCGCAGCGCGCGGCTGAACGCCTCGGGCGTGGTGCCGAGCAGGGAGGCGACGTCCTTCTTCGGGGCGGTGAGGGCCACCGCCGGCCCCGCCTCGCCGTGGACGGCGGGCAGCTCGAGCAGGTGGCCGGCGAGCCGGGCGGGCACCGACAGTCGCTCCTGGGCCAGCCGGCGCTCCGCCTCGGCCAGCCGGACGGCCAGGGTGCGCATCACCCGCCGCGCGATCCCCGGGTGCCGGGCGAACAGCTCCTGGACCTCGTCGTGGGAGAACGTGCACAGGCGGGTGGGGGCCACCGCGCGGGCCGCGTACGGGCTGGGCGCTCCGGTGAGCAGCTCCTGCTCCCCGAGGGAGTCGCCGGCCTCGGCCATCCGCACCACCCGTTCCTGGCCGGTGGGCGAGGCGGTGCTCAGGGCGAGCCCGCCCGAGTGGACCACGCTCAGCCGACCCGTGCGGGCCCCGGCCACGTGCAGCACCTCGCCGGGCTCGAGCTCGCGGGGACGGGCCAGTGCCGAGATGCGCTCCAGCTGGGCGCGGTCCAGCCCGGCGAACAGCCTCACCCGCGCCGCGCACGGCTCCGCCGCGACCCCCACGGGGGTCAGGGTCAGCTCTCGACGTCGCACGCGGCCAGCGTCCCACATCCGGCTTGACGCAGGTCAAGGCGGGTGGGCCCCGTCCCTCGTACGTTCAGGGTGTCCCCCCTCGACGGGGAGACGGACGGACCGCAGCCGTGGTCCGCCCCACGGAGCGGGCGGCCCCGCCGCCCGCCAGGCACGAGGAGACGACGATGACCACCGCCACCACCCACACCCTGCTCCGCGCCGAGGGCTTCAGCTGCCCCTCCTGCGTGAAGAAGATCGAGAAGTCCCTGGACCGCCTGCCCGGCGTGAGCGCCTCGAAGGTCGCCTTCGAGACCCAGCGCATCGAGGTGGACCACGACGCCGAGCGCACCAGCGTGCAGGACCTCGTGGACGCCGTCGCGAAGGTCGGCTACACCGCCCGCCCCGCGGCCTTCTGACCCCGCCCCCGCACGCCCGCCCGCCCGGACCCGAGAACGGAGCACCCCATGTCCCCCTCACGCCAGACCCGCCCCGGCCCCCGCCCGGCGCGGTTCCGGCTGCACCGTCCGCTGCACCGTCCGCTGCACCCCCGGTGGCGCCGGCCGCTGGCCGCCGCCGCGCTGATCGCGGTGTCGCTGGTCCTCGCCCCGGAGCAGATCGCCCACGGGACGGGTCACCTGCCGGCCGCGCTGCTCATGCTCGCCGCCGCCGTCATGGCGGGCCTGCCGATCGTGGTCGGCGCCGTCCAGGCGCTGCGCGTGCGGACCGTGGGCATCGACCTGCTCGTGGCCGTCGCGGCGATCGGCGCCGCGCTGCTGGGCAACTTCTGGGAGTCCGCGGCGGTCACCCTCCTCTTCTCCCTCGGCCACGCCCTCGAGGACGCCACCCTGTCCAAGACCCGCGCGGCCCTCTCCGACCTCGTCGCCACGGCCCCCGAGACCGCGGTGCTGCTCGAGGCGGACGGCTCCCAGCGCACGGTGGCCGCCCACGAGGTGCCCGCCGGGGCCACGGTGCTGGTCAAGGCCGGCGCCCGCGTCCCCGTGGACGGCGTGGTGCTCGCGGGCACGGGCGCCGTGAACGAGGCCGCCATCACGGGAGAGTCGCTACCCGCGGAGAAGGCCGACGGCGACGCCGTCTACGCCGGCACCGTGGCCACCGCCGGCCTGCTGCACGTCGAGGCCCGCGGCGTGGGAGCGGACACCACGCTCGCCCGCATCATCCACCGCGTCGAGGAGGCGCAGGAGGCACGGGCGCGGACCCAGCAGTTCATGGACCGGTTCTCGCGCTGGTACACCCCCGGGATCATGGTGCTCGCGCTCGTGACGGGGCTGGTCACGCGGGACGTGCCCCTGGCCCTGACCCTGCTGGTCATCGGCTGCCCGGGCGCCCTCGTGATCTCCATCCCCGTGGCGATCGTGGCCGGCATCGGCCGCGGCGCCGAGGACGGCGTGCTCATCAAGGGCGGCGAGTTCCTCGAGCGCTCCGCGAAGGTGGACGCCGTGGCCGTGGACAAGACCGGCACCCTCACCTGGGGCACCCCCGAGCTGACCGACGTCGTCGTGCTGGCCGACGCGGACGAGGACGAGGTGCTGCACTGGGCCGCGCGGCTCGAGCAGGCCTCGGACCACCCGCTTGCCGAGCCCGTCGTGGCGGCCGCCCGCGAGCGGGGCCTGGGCGAGTCCGGCCTCGCCACGGAGGTGGAGGTGGTGCTCGGCCGCGGGCTGACCGGCCGCGTGGCCGGCTGCGGCGTCGCCGTGGGCACGATCGCCCTGCTGCGCGGGCTCGAGGCGGACGCGGCCCTTACGGACCGCGCCGAGGGGGTCGCCGTCGGGCTGGCCGAGGCCGGCCGCACGCCCATGGCCGTCGCCGTGGACGGGGTGCCGATCGGCGTGCTCGCCGTGGCGGACACGGTCCGGCCCGAGGCCGCGGACATGATCCGCGGGCTGCGCCGGATCGGCGTGGAGGAGATCGTGATGCTCACCGGCGACCAGCCGGGCGTGGCCCACGCCGTGGCCCGTCAGGTGGGCGTGGACGAGGTGCGCGCGGCCCTGCTGCCCGAGGACAAGCTCGAGGCGATCGCCGCCATGCAGGCCCGCGGCCGGGTGGTGGCCATGGTCGGTGACGGCATCAACGACGCCCCCGCGCTCGCGACGGCGGACATCGGCGTGGCCATGGGCGCCGCCGGCTCCGGGATGGCGATCGAGACGGCCGACATCGCGCTGATGGGCGACCGCCTCGAGCGGCTGCCGCAGGCCCTGGGCCTGGCCCGGCGGACGGTGGGCGTGATGCGGCAGAACATCGCCGTCTCGCTCGTGACCGTGGCGGCGCTGCTGGCCGGCGTCTTCGCGGGCGGCGTGACGATGTCGATCGGCATGCTCGTCCACGAGGCGTCCGTGCTGCTCGTCATCGCCAACGCGATGCGGCTGCTGCGGCCGGCCGCCGGGTCCGGCCGAGGCGGCTCCCGGACGGCTCAGTCCAGGTCGACGACCTCGAACTCGAGCAGATCCGCGCCCGTGGCCACGGGCGCCGGGCGCCCCTCGGACTCGGCGGCGTGAGCGGCGGGCATGCGCCCGCCCTTCCAGTTCTGGAAGTCCTCCTCGGTGGCCCACGTGGTCACCACGAAGTAGCGGTCCTCGCCCGCGGTGGGGCGCAGCAGCTGGAAGCCCTCGAAGCCGGGCTCAGCGTCCACGGCGTGCTTGCGGACGGCGAAGCGCTTCTCCAGCTCGGGGCCGGCGCCCTCGGGGACGGTGATGGCGTTGATCTTCACGACGGACACGGCGGGGCTCTCCTTCGCTGACGGGGCGGCGCCGGGACGACGCCGTACCGCCAGGCTACGCCCGGGGGAGGGCCGCGATGACCCCGGCCGCCGGCGTCCCTCGCCGCGAGCGCGCCCGGGATGCGCGAAGGCCCGAAACCATTCGCATGGTTCCGGGCCTTCCTTCGGGGTGAGTGACGGGGATTGAACCCGCGACCTTCTGGACCACAACCAGACGCTCTGCCGACTGAGCTACACCCACCATGCGCGTCCTGCGGGGGCTCCCCGCGCGACGCAGCGGGCTCCACTGTACACGAGTTCGGCCGGGGCGCCGAATCCGGCCCCCCGACCCCCCGGGAGGGAGGTCAGGCCTGCGCTTCGGCCACCACGCGGGCGATGGCCTGGGCCTCATCGGAGGTGGGGCCGGGGGAGGGGGCCATGACGGCGGCGCGGTAGTAGCGCAACTCGGTGATGGAGTCCTTGATGTCACCCAGGGCGCGGTGGCCGCCGGTCTTGGCGGGCGCCTGGTAGTAGGCCCGCGGGTACCAGCGGCGGGCCAGCTCCTTCACGGTGGACACGTCCACGATCCGGTAGTGGAGGTGCTCGACGACGGCGGGCATGTACGCGGACAGGAAGAGCTTGTCCTGGCCCACCGTGTTGCCGGCCAGCAGGGCCTTGCCCGCGGGCACGCGCGCCGTGAGGTACTCCATGACCCGTGCGGTCGCGTCCTCCAGGGTGAGGCCGTGCTCCAGCTCGGGCAGCAGGCCGGAGGTGGTGTGCATGTCCCGCACGAACGGGTCCATCTGCGTGAGGGCGGCCTCGGAGGGGCGGATCACCAGGTCGATGCCCTCGTCCAGGATGTTCAGCTCGGCGTCCGTGATGAGCACCGCCACCTCCACGAGCTCGTCCACGTGGGGGTGCAGGCCGGTCATCTCGCAGTCGATCCAGACCAGGGGGGCGTTCTCCGGCGCGGGGGTGCTCGTCTCGCTCATGGCCCCAGGCTACTCGGGGCGGCGGTGGTAGATTCGTGCGCACCGCGCCCGCGCGCCCCGCCTGAGAGCACGGAAGGACCCCGCCGCATGAGTGTGACGACCCCGCGGCCGTCCGGGTCCACGGCCGGCCGGCCGGCCCACATCGGCGTCGGCGGCCTGCGCGCCGACCCCAAGGTGGCGGGCGGGAACACCTGGCCCATCCTCGTCGGCACCCTGGGCTCGCTGCTGCTGGTGGCGGGCTCGTTCTCCGTCGGCTGGCTGGCCTCGGCCTCGCCCATCAACCGGTGGCAGTGGCTGATCCCGTGGCGCACCCAGGAGACCGGCGTGATCGTCGGGACCATCCTGCTCACGCTCGGCTGCTGGGTGATGTTCTGGGCCTGGCTGCGGCTCGGCCAGACCGTGCGCCCCTTCGGCCGCGGCTCCCTGCGCACCGTGAACCTGGCGACCGCCCTGTGGTGCCTGCCGCAGGTGTTCGCCCTGCCGATCTTCAGCCGGGACATCTTCGCGTACGTGGGCCAGGGCCGGCTCATGGTGGCCGGGCAGGATCCCTACGAGGACACGATCTCCTCCCTGTCCAACTGGTTCCAGCTCGGTGCGGACGCCACGTGGGCGGACTCGGAGACCCCCTACGGGCCGATCTTCCTGTGGATCGAGCAGGCCGTGGTCGCCGTGTCCGGGGACATGAACCCGGACCTGGCCATCTTCCTGTTCCGCCTCGTCGCCGTGGCCGGCGTGGTGCTCATCATGGTCTTCGTCCCCCTGCTGGCCCGCCGCCTGCGCGTCAACGGGGCGTGGGCGCAGTGGGTCAGCGCCGCCAACCCGCTCTTCACCATCAGCTTCGTGGCCTCCGGCCACAACGACGCCCTCATGGTGGGCCTGGCTCTGGCCGGCACGTGGTGCGCCCTGCGCGCCGGGCATCCGCTGCGCCCCCAGTCGGCCGCGCACTCCGCCGCGTGGGGCGTGGCCGGCGTCGTGCTGGTGACCCTGTCCCTGGGCATCAAGCCCATCACCCTGGTGCTCCTGCCGTTCATCGGCCTGCTGTGGGCCGGCCCGACCGCCGGCTGGATCCGGCGCTTCGTCTTCTGGTTCCTCACCGCGGGCATCTCGTTCGGGATCATGGCCGTGGTCGGCGCCCTCAACGGGTTCGGCTTCGGCTGGGTGGCCGTCATGGTGGGCACCGGCACCGGCACGGTCCCGTGGGGCCCCATCGGCATCCTCTCCCTGCTCACCGTGGGGATCAGCGAGCTCGTCGGCCAGGGCGCGGACCAGCAGGCCGTGGAGGGCGTCTACAAGACGGCCGGCCGCGTGCTCTCCGTGCTGATCGTGCTCGCCCTGATGTTCCTCGGGCGCCAGGACCGGGTCCTGACCCGCATGACCTGGGCCTTCACGGCGCTCGTGGTGCTCTCGCCCATCATCCAGCCCTGGTACCTGCTGTGGCTGCTGCCCTTCTTCGCCGTGATCGGGATCCGGGACGACTGGCAGATCAAGTGGGTCGTCTTCACCGTGGGCTACTTCCTCGCCTTCGGCGCCTCGGACCAGCTCTTCACGTGGCAGTTCCTGGCCATCGCGGACCAGGTCAAGGCGATCTCGCTGATCGTCTCGGCCGTCTGCCTGGCCTGGATCCTCGTGGTGGACCGGCGCACCAGCCGCTTCGTGAAGGACCACTGGCACGTCCGTCCCGCCGTCCGCGCCGGGCTGGCCCGCCTGCGCCGCGCCCCGCGGACCCCGGAGCCGGGGGAGTGAGGCGCGCCGGCCTCGCGCCGACGCCGGCCCCGCCCGGACGGCCGGAGCGCGCGACGGCGCCCCCCGAGCCCGCCGTCGCCGTGCGGCAGGGCACGTGGGCGGCCGTGCTGATCATGGTGGGCTCCTGGGGCGTGGGCTGGCTGCCCATGACCCCGGACTCGGTCTTCTCCGGCAGCACCCTCCTGAACCCGCTGCGCGTGAACCTGCCCGGCGTGCTCGCCAGCACCCTGCTGCTGGCCTCCGGGTCGCTGCTGCTGGTGCGCGCGTGGCTCGTGCTCGGCCGCTCCCTGCGCGGGCGGTGGGAGGGCCACGGCCGGCTCGTCTCCCGGGCCGCGTGGCAGTGGTCCGCCCCGCTGATGCTCGCCCTGCCGATCTTCTCCCGGGACGTGTTCTCCTACCTGCAGCAGGGGCGCCTGCTCGCCCTCGGCCTGGACCCCTACACGCAGGGCGTCTCCGCGCTGCCGGGCTGGTTCATGCAGGGCGCCGACTCCATCTGGGCCGAGTCCCCGTCCCCGTACGGGCCGCTGTTCCTGCTCTGCGCCGAGGCGATCTGGCGCGTCACCGGCGGACGGATCGAGCTCTCCGTCACCGCGTTCCGGCTGCTGGCGCTCGCGGGCCTGGCCCTGTGCCTGTGGGCGGTGCCCCGGCTGGCCGAGGCGGCCGGACGGTGCGGGGCGTGGGCGGCCTGGGTGTGCGTGGCCAACCCCCTCTTCCTGCTCTACATGATCGCCGGCGTGCACAACGACGCCCTGATGTCCGGGCTGATGCTGGCGGGCCTCGTGCTCATGGTGCGCGTGCCGCGCCGCCGCCTGCATGCCCTGTGGGGGATCGTGCTGATCGCGCTCTCGGTGGCCATCAAGCCGCTCACCGCGCTCGTGCTGCCCTTCGTGGCGCTGCTGCTGCCCACCGGCTGGGACCGGTTCCGCCGCGCCGATCCCGGCCTGCGCCGCCGGGACCGGCTCGGCCCGTGGATCACGACGGCGGCGATCGCCCTGGCCGTGCTCACGATCCTCGGCGCGGGCTCGGGGCTCTGGTTCGGTTGGGTGCCGGCCATGCTCACCAGCGGCGACGCCGCCTTCCCGTACGCCCCCGTCGGGGTCGTCGGGCTGCTGCTCGGCGCGGCCGCCGACGGCCTCGCCGGGCTGCCCGCGCGGGCGGTGGCCGGCGGCTTCTACACGCTCATGACCCTCGCGGCCCTGGGCTTCGGCGCGTGTCTGGCGCTGCGCCGGCGCGCCCCGGAGCCCGTGTCCGCCGCCGCCGCGGTGCTCTTCGTGGCGGTGGTGACGGCCCCGATCGTGCAGCCCTGGTACCTGCTCTGGGTGCTGCCGCTGCTGGCGTGCGCCCTGCGCCCGCTGCCGTGGGGCGCGGACCATCCACGCTGGCTCGGCTGGGTCACCGCCCTGGCCGTGCTCCTGCTGACCGGCGTGGGCGTGGTGGACCAGATCTCGGTGGCCCAGTGGCTGCCGGTGGCCGCCGTCCGGGCCCTCACCGCCGTCGTCGTGCTCGCCGGGATCGCGTGGATCGTGGTCCGCGACCCGGCCACCGCGCCGCTGTTCCCCGGCCGGCGCCGCCCGCCGCGCGAGGTCGTCGAGCCCCGGGAGGCGGTCGGGCCGCGGGAGCCCGGCGCGCCGC
>NZ_JANQCJ010000048.1:0-14239 GCF_024723355.1 Micrococcus sp. HG099
GTCCCGGCGGCCGCGGCGGTCGCGGCAACGCCCAGGGCGCCTTCGGGCGCGGCGGCGGCGCGCGCAAGGGTCGCAAGTCGAAGCGCGCGAAGCGTCAGGAGTTCGAGCAGGCGCACACCCGCGAGATCGGCGGCGTCAAGGTCCCCAAGGGCGACGGCACCACGGTGCTGCGCCTGCGCCGCGGCGCGTCCCTGGCCGACTTCGCCGAGAAGATCCGCGCCGACGTCGCCGACCTGGTGAAGGTGCTCTTCACCCTCGGCGAGATGGCCTCGGCCAACCAGTCCCTCGACGAGGACACCTTCCAGCTGCTCGGCGACGAGCTGGGCTACAAGGTCCAGATCGTGTCCCCGGAGGACGAGGACAAGGAGCTGCTGGAGGCGTTCGACATCGACCTCGAGGCCGAAGAGGCCAACGAGGACGAGGCCGACCTCGAGCCGCGCCCCGCGGTCGTCACGGTCATGGGCCACGTCGACCACGGCAAGACCCGCCTGCTCGACGCCATCCGCTCCTCGAACGTCATCGAGGGCGAGGCCGGCGGCATCACCCAGCACATCGGCGCCTACCAGGTGCCCGTGCAGCACGAGGGCGAGGACCGCCGCCTGACCTTCATCGACACCCCGGGCCACGAGGCGTTCACCGCCATGCGTGCCCGCGGCGCGAAGGTCACCGACATCGCCGTGCTGGTGGTGGCGGCCGACGACGGCGTCATGCCGCAGACCGTCGAGGCGCTCAACCACGCCCAGTCGGCCGGCGTGCCGATCGTGGTGGCCGTCAACAAGATCGACAAGGACACCGCGCAGCCGGACAAGATCCGCGGCCAGCTCACCGAGTACGGCCTCGTGCCCGAGGAGTACGGCGGCGACACGATGTTCGTGGACGTCTCCGCGCGCAACGGCATCAACATCGACCAGCTGCTCGAGGCGGTCCTGCTCACCGCGGACGCCGCCCTCGAGCTCACCGCGAACCCGTCCAAGGACGCCCGCGGCGTGGCCATCGAGGCGAACCTCGACAAGGGCCGCGGCGCCGTCGTGACCGTGCTGGTGCAGACCGGCACGCTGCGCGTGGGCGACAACATGGTGGTGGGCTCGGCCCACGGCCGTGTGCGCGCCATGTTCGACGAGAACGGCGCCCCCGTGGAGGAGGCCGATCCGTCGCGTCCCGTCCAGGTCCTGGGCCTGTCCTCCGTGCCGCGCGCGGGCGACTCGTTCCTCGTCACCGAGGACGACCGCACCGCCCGTCAGATCGCGGAGAAGCGCGAGGCCGCGGACCGCAACGCCCAGCTGGCCAAGCGCCGCAAGCGCATCACCCTGGAGGACTTCGACCAGGCCGTGGCCGAGGGCAAGCTGGACACGCTCAACCTCATCATCAAGGGCGACGCCTCCGGCGCCGTCGAGGCCCTGGAGGACTCGCTGCTGAAGATCGAGGTCGGGGAGGACGAGGTGCAGCTGCGCGTCATCCACCGCGGCGTCGGCGCCATCACGCAGAACGACGTCAACCTGGCCACCGTGGACGACGCCATCATCATCGGCTTCAACGTGCGCCCCGCCGAGCGGGTCGCCGACCTGGCCGACAAGGAGGGCGTGGACATGCGGTTCTACAGCGTGATCTACGACGCGATCGATGACATCGAGAACGCGCTCAAGGGCATGCTGAAGCCGGAGTACGAGGAGGTCGCGCTCGGCTCGGCCGAGGTCCGCGAGGTCTTCCGCTCCTCCAAGTGGGGCAGCATCGCCGGCTCGCTGGTGCGCTCGGGCCTCATCCGCCGCAACGCCCAGGCCCGCCTGGTGCGCGACGGCGCGGTGGTCGCGGACAACCTCAAGATCGAGTCCCTGCGCCGCTTCAAGGACGACGCCACCGAGGTCCGCGAGGGCTACGAGTGCGGCATCGGCCTGGGCAGCTTCAACGACATCAAGGAGGGCGACGTGATCGAGACCTTCGAGATGCAGGAGAAGCCGCGCGCCTGATGAGACGGGGCGCCGGGTCCGACCGGACCCGGCGCCCGCCTCTTCCCACCCCCTGACCACACCACCGGAAGGAACCGCACCATGGCCGATCCGGCACGCGCAGGCCGCCTGGCCCAGCGCATCAAGGTCCTCGTCGCCGAGGCGCTGCGCCGCAGCGTCAAGGACGACCGCGTGGAGGCCGTCACCGTGACGGAGGTCCGCGTGACCAACGACCTGCAGCACGCGACCGTGTACTACACCGTCCTCGGGGACGAGGCCACCGCGGCCGCCGCCCACGAGGGCATCCAGGAGAACCGCGGCGTCCTGCGCCGCGAGGTGGGCCGCGGGCTCACCATCCGCCTGGTGCCCACCCTCGAGTTCGTCGCGGACACCGTCCCCGAGGCGGCCGCGCACCTGGAGGACGTCCTGCGCGCCGCCAAGGAGCGGGACGCGGAGCTGGCGAAGGCGCGCGAGGGCGCGACCTACGCGGGCGACGCGGACCCGTACCGCACCTCGGAGCCCGGCTCCGAGGCCGACGACGCCCCGCGCGCCTGAGGCCCGCGGCACGGTGAGCGCACGCAGCACCGGGGGACAGGCCCCCGACGCACCGGGAACGGAGGCGTCGGGGGTCGTCCTCGTGGACAAGCCCCAGGGGTGGACCTCGCACGACGTCGTCGGGCGCCTCCGCCGGCTGGCGGGCACCCGCAAGGTGGGCCACGCCGGCACCCTCGACCCGATGGCCACGGGGCTGCTCGTGGTGGGCGTCAACAAGGCCACCCGCCTGCTGACCGCCATCACGGGCACGGACAAGACCTACACCGCCACGATCCGCCTGGGGCAGTCGACCGTCACGGACGACGCCGAGGGCGACGTCGTGCAGACGCGCCTGGCGAACGCGGTCACGCCGGAGCGTGTGGCCGAGCAGGTCGCCGCCCTCACGGGGCCGATCCTGCAGGCGCCCTCGGCCGTCTCGGCCATCAAGGTGGCCGGCAGGCGCGCCTACGACCGCGTGCGGGCGGGGGAGGACGTGGCCCTGCAGGCCCGTCCCGTCACCGTGCACGAGTTCACCGTGCATGAGATGCGTCGGCTCGACGGCGGCCGGCTGGTGGACCTGGACGTCACCGTGCGCTGCTCCTCGGGCACCTACGTCCGGGCGCTCGCCCGGGACCTGGGCGAGGCCCTCGAGACCGGCGGGCACCTCACAGCGCTGCGCCGCACCGCCGTCGGCCCCTTCGACGTGGCCGACGCCCTGACCCTCGAGGAGCTCGCCGAGGGCTTCGTGATGACCGGGCTCTCCGAGGCCGCCGCCGGGCTGTTCCCGGTGCGCGAGCTGACGGAGGACGAGGCCCGGGAGCTGGCCTTCGGCCGCGCCGTCGCCCCCACCGGCACCGGCGAGGCGCTCGTGGCCGGGCGCGCCCCGGACGGACGCGTGGTCGCCCTCGTCTCGGACGTGCGCCGCCGCGGCGCCGACGTCGCCAAGCCCCAGCTCGTGTTCGCGCCGGCCGAGGGGCCGGGGCAGGGAGGGACCGCATGATCCTCGACGCCTGGTTCTGGGCGGGGCTGGTGATCGGCGTCGTCTCGCTGGCGGTCTGCGTGGCGATGACGGCGATCCGCCGTCACCCCGCGGACTCCTCGATCCTCTCCGTGGCCGCCGTGGAGCTGTTCCTGCTCGTCTACGCCGTGGCCGCCGCCGTGCGCCAGCTCGGCGGGGAGGGCCTCAACGGCCCCGGCTGGGAGTTCTGGGGCTACGTGGTCACGGCGCTGCTGGTGCCCGTGATCGCCGTGGCGTGGGCGGTGACGGACAAGACGCGCTGGTCCAACCTGGTGCTCGCCGTCGTCGGCCCCACGGTCGTGATCATGCTGCACCGCATGCAGGTCATCTGGTTCGGACAGTGGTGAAGGAGGAACACATGGCACGCACCCGCACCGCATCCGGCGCCGCGCGGCCCGGCGCGGCCGCCCCGGCCCGCAACCAGGGGCTCGGCCGCATCCTCGTGATGGTCTACGCCGTGTTCGCCCTCTCGGCGACGGCCCGCAGCCTCTTCCAGATCCTCACGCACTTCGAGGTGGCGCCCGTGGCGTACGCCCTGTCCGCGTTCGCGGCGGCCGTGTACATCGTCGCCACCCTCGCGCTCGCCCGCTCCGGGGCCAGGGCGTGGGCCGTGGCCCTGGGCGCCGTGCTCGTGGAGTTGGTCGGCGTGGTGGGGGTGGGCCTGTGGACCCTCCTGGACCCGGGCCTGTTCGCGCAGGACACCGTGTGGTCCCGCTTCGGCGCCGGCTACGGCTACGTGCCGCTCGTGCTGCCCGTGGTGGGCCTGGCCTGGCTGCTGGCGCACCGCCCGTCCCGTCCGACCGCCGAGGAGGTGGCCCGCTGATGCTGGTGTGGAACTCCCTGGACGAGGTCCCCACGGACCTGCCGCGCACCGTGGTGACGCTGGGCAACTTCGACGGCGTCCACCGCGGCCACCGCGAGGTGCTGCGCCGCGTCGTCGAGCTGGCCCGCGAGCGGGACGCCCTCGCCGTGGCCGTGACCTTCTCCCCGCACCCCCGCTCGGTGCACCGCCCCGACGAGCCGCACGTGGACATCCTGGGCCCCCAGCAGCGGGCCGTGCTGCTCTCCGAGACCGGCCTCGACGCGCTGCTCCTGCAGCGCTACACGCTCGAGTTCGCGGACCAGAGCCCGGAGGAGTTCGTCCTCTCGATGTTCGTGCGCGGTCTGCACGCCGCCGTGGTGGTGGTGGGCCACGACGTCCGCTTCGGCCGCGGCAACGTCGGGGACTTCGCGGAGATGGTCCGCCTGGGAGAGAAGCACGGGTTCGAGGTGGAGGCCGTGGAGGAGCACCCCGCGGAGATCGGCGACGAGCCGGAGCGCCGCTGCTCCTCCACGTGGGTGCGCGAGGCTCTCGCCGCGGGCGACGTCGCCCAGGCGGCCGCGATCCTCGGGCGCCACCACACCCTGGACGGCGAGGTGGTGCACGGGTTCGCGCGCGGGCGCGAGCTCGGCTTCCCCACGGCGAACCTCGCGCCCGAGGCGGAGGGCATGATCCCCGCGGACGGCGTCTACGCCGGCTGGGTGCACGACGTGCAGGGGGAGGCGTGGCCCGCGGCGATCTCCATCGGCTCCAACCCCACGTTCGAGGGCGTCTCCCGCGTGGTGGAGGCGCACGTGATCGACCGCCCCGAGGAGAGTGTGGAGGACTTCGACCTCTACGGCCAGCACATCGAGGTCGAGTTCGTGCAGCGCCTGCGCGGCATGGTCGCGTACGAGGGCGTCGCGAAGCTCGTGGCCCAGATGACGCAGGACGTGGAGCAGGCCCGCGCCATCCTGGCGGCGACGCCCTCCGACCGGTGACCGGGCCGGGCCCGGGCGTCCCGCGCCTGCCGGGCCGGCCGGCCCGCGCCCGCCGGGAGGCCGGCAACCCCTTCGACGCGGCCGCCGGGGAGCACTACGACGCCGTCCGCCCGTCCTATCCCGCCGATTCTGTGGCCTGGGTCCTGGAGGGACTCGGCGACGGCCTGGACGTCGTGGAGCCGGGCGCCGGGACCGGCCTGTTCACCCGGTCCCTCGCCGCCCTGCCCGCCGGGCGGGTCCGCTCCGTGGCCGCCGTGGAGCCGGCCGCCTCCATGCGCGCCGTCCTCGAGCGGGACGTGGCCGCAGGCTCGGACGGGCGCGTGCGCGCCGTGCCGGGCACCGCCGAGGCGACGGGGCTGCCGGAGGCGAGCGCCGACGTCGTGGTGGCGGCCCAGGCCTGGCACTGGGTGGACCCGGCCGCGGGCAGCGTCGAGGCCGCGCGCGTGCTGCGCCCCGGTGGGCGGCTGGCCGCCGTGTGGAACCAGCTGGACACCGCGGTGCCGTGGGTCCACCGGCTGACCCGGATCATGCACGCCGGGGACGTCCACGCCGCCCGGCCCGAGCTGCGCCGGTTCGCGGCGCCGTTCGGCGCGGAGGAGCACGCCCGCTGGACGTGGACGCTGCCGCAGACGGCGGCGGACCTGCACGGGATCATGGCCTCGCGGGCCTACTGGCTGCGCGCGGACGAGCGGATCCGCGCGCGGATGACCGCGAACCTGGACTGGTACCTGCACGAGCACCTGGGGCACGCCGAGGACGCCGTCGTCGAGGTGCCCTACGTGAGCGTGGCGTGGCGGGCGTCGAGCCCACGCCGACCACGGGGAGGGAAGTGACGGGCGCATGAGCCGGCGATGGATCACGGTGCCGCGGCGAGAGTTCCTCGAACAGCTGGGTGCCGCGCTGACGGCCCGGGAGGGTGGCCCGGCCGAGTATGCCCGGCGCGTGGCGGACGCGGTCCACGTCTATGCCGCCAACAGCACGTACACCGCCGGCCAGGGACCGGCCGTCCCGTGCTCGACGGCCGCGGGCGAGCGGGAGGAGGTCCTGCTGGACGCAGTGGACGCCGACCCGCCGGGATCCTGGTGGTCGCGCGGCGCCGAGCTGGAGCGGCCGAGGCGCGTCGTCGCCGGCGACCCCCCCTCGCGAGGACTGGCTCGCCGTGCCCCTGCGCCGCGACGGCCCGCTCGCGACGACGGGCGACTTCGGCCGCGCCGCGGCGGTCGGCCTGGTGATCCGCGAGGACGGACCGATGGGGGAGGAGGAGGTGGTGAGGACACTGACACCGCCGCCGATCGCCACGAAAGTCCTCGAGGTGAGGACCCCCGCGGACTGGCTGCGGCTCGTCGAGACCTGGCCGGGGTCCGCGTCGGCGGCGACGGACGAGATCCTGTCCCGACACACCGGTCTCGACGGGCGGTGGCTGGTGCCGCAGTGGACCGCCGTGGCGGAGGAGTGGGACGCCGTCCACCTCTCGATCGGTGCGTGGGCGCGATCGGCCGGTGTGGTCCAGCCCGTGGGTAAGGGCTCCGCGTGGACCCTGTGCGCCGGGTGGGACCCGGACTCGACGTTCTGGCTGAGGGCGCAGCCCACGGTCACCTCGGAGCAGGTGCTGCCGACGCTGACGCCCGAGGAGGCGCTGGACGGCTTCGTGGGGTAGCGCGCTCAGGGCAATGCGCGAATGCTGATGTCAGGGGCGTGGTGTCAAGCGGACCGCTGAGGTCGCTGGATCGCGCGGGTGCGGGACTCGGCCAGCACGACGGCGATGAGGATGGGGGCACCGGTCCAAGCGGGGACAGGGAGCCCGGTGAAGAGGTCCATGTAGACCGGCACGAGGGCAAGCAGGGGCAACAGGCTAGGCCGCGCCCAGCGGCCGCGCGCGGCGACCATCCCAACGATGAGCGCCCAGAGCAGCCCCCATGCCGCGAAGCCGAACACGGGCGCGAGGGAGGCGCCCGTGAGCGCCCCCGCGGCGCTCCCGATCATCGTTGCTGCGAACATGGGGAGAAATCCATGCGTGAATGCAGTGCGATTCATTGTCATCCTCACTCTGACTATTGGGGTGCACGACTCAGGCGGTGCGGTCTCCGTCCTTGATCGGGAGCTTCCGAACGTCATTGAACGAATCAGCCTTCTCGATGAGCGCAGTCAGTGATGACTCGTCGAGTTCATCCAGGGCGATTCCGCTGGCCGAGTCTCTCCGACTTCTTCCGGTGGTAACGAGACTCGCAGTTCAGTGAGGGTTACGCGAGAGACGATTGGCCAGACATCGCTGGACCTTCGTCTAGTCCACTCTGTTCTTTTGTGCAGCCCGCGCTTCGCTCAGGGGCGCGCGCCGACGCTGACCGGGACGGTGCGCGCGATGCCCGCGCGTCGTGCTTGCCACAGCAGCAGCGCCGTCGAGAGCGCGATCACCGCGGCCGAGACCGCCGTGCCCAGCGGCGAGCCGGTGGTCTCCACGTCCACGAAGCTCTCGTTCACGGTGCCCGCGAGGGTGCCGAACACGATCACCACGACGTTGTTCACCACGTGCAGCGCGACCGCCGCCTCGAGGCCGCCGGTGCGCCACGTCAGCAGCACCGCCGCCACCGCGAACACGGACAGGTCCAGCAGGATCCAGGGGTCGAAGGACCCGTGGGCGAGGGAGAAGGTGACGGCGGAGACCGCGGCGGCGATCAGGATGGCCGGCAGCGGCCGGCGGAACCACGAGCCGATCGCCAGCAGCAGCCAGCCCCGAAACAGGTACTCCTCGCCGGCGGCCTGCAGCGGCGTGAGCACCAGGCCCATGGCCACGAGCCACACCCAGTCCTCGGCGCGCGGGGCGGTGGGGGCGCCGTCCAAGGCCCACGTGCCCAGCACGTAGACGAGGAACAGCGGCAGCACCACCAGGTGCGCGCGCAGCAGCCACCGCCAGCGGATCCGGCCCTGCACCGAGTGCACGAAGCGGGCCGCCACAGGGTGGCACACGGCCACGGCCAGCAGGGCGACGCCGATGAACGCGGCCAGCATCAGGTTGTTCAGCAGCATCATCGGCGCCGAGAACAGCGCCTCCTCCACGCGCGCGAGGTCCGCCGGGTCCGCCGAGACGAACACGTCCCAGCCGACCTCGGAGACCAGCGCCAGCATCATGGGGAGGGTCAGCACCGCCAGCAGCACGAGCACCGAGCCCAGCATGAGCCCCGTGGAGAGCAGCGGGTGCCACCAGCGGTAGCGGGGCGTGCGCAGCAGCTGCGGGTACTCGGCGCCGATGATCGGCAGGTCCAGGCGGCGCCCCGGAGGGGTCTGTGCCGCGGCCGGGGCCGGCGGCCACGAGGCGGGGGAGGGGGGAGTCGAGGCGGTGGTCACCCGGCCAGACTAGGCGGCCGGCCGCGGCCGATGCGCTAGACTCGACCACTGGCCTCCCTGCAGTCCGCGGTGGAGAGGCCCCCGCGCCCCGCCTGCGGCGGCCGGCGCGGCACCTGTTCGCGGTACCGAAGTGAAGGAGGCCTGTCATGGCCCTGGATCCCGCTGTCAAGCAGCAGATCATCAAGGAGTACGCCACCCACGAGGGCGACACCGGTTCCCCCGAGGTGCAGATCGCGGTCCTGTCGCGTCGCATCAAGGACCTGACCGAGCACCTCAAGGAGCACAAGCACGACCACCACACCCGTCGCGGCCTGATGGCCCTGGTGGGTCGCCGTCGTCGCATGCTCGGTTACCTGCAGAAGGTCGACATCGAGCGCTACCGCGCGCTGATCGAGCGCCTCGGCCTGCGCAAGTGACCTTCGGAGGGCGGCGCCGGAGCCTGCGGGAGACCCGCGGGCGCCGGCGCCGCCTTTCGTCTGCCCGGGGACGTGCGTAGGCTGTCCCACGGGACAGCGCCGCATCCCGCGGCTTCCCCGCGCGCCCGTTCTGCGGCGCGCCCACCCGAATCACCGACGGCACCGCGCCTCATCGCTCGCGGTCCTCGACAGTGGCTCCCGGAGACCCCGCCGCACCCGGCGGGACGCCGAGGGCCTCGATCGAAGACCAGGGGGACGAGGACGCCTGCGGCGCCGTCCACCCGAAAGGAGGACCTCATGGAGGGTCCTGAGATCACCTTCGCCGAGGCCGTCATCGACAACGGCGCCTACGGCAAGCGCACCATCCGCTTCGAGACCGGCCGCCTCGCCCAGCAGGCCGCCGGCGCCGCCATGGTCTACATCGACGAGGAGACGTCGATGCTGTCCGCCACCACCGTGGGCAAGTCCCCGCGCGAGGGCTTCGACTTCTTCCCGCTGACCGTGGACGTCGAGGAGCGCATGTACGCCGCGGGCCGCATCCCCGGCTCGTTCTTCCGCCGCGAGGGCCGCCCGTCCACCGACGCGATCCTCACCTGCCGCCTGATCGACCGCCCGCTGCGCCCGGCGTTCGTCAAGGGCATCCGCAACGAGGTCCAGGTCGTCGTGACCGTCACCTCGATCGCCCCGGACGAGATCTACGACACCGTGGCCATCAACGCCGCCTCCGTGTCCACCCAGCTCTCCGGCCTGCCGTTCTCCGGCCCCATCGGCGGCGTGCGCATGGCGCTCGTGGACGACGGCGCCGGCAAGCGCCAGTGGGTCGCGTTCCCGAAGCACTCCCAGCTGCAGGACGCCGTGTTCAACATGGCCGTGGCCGGCCGCGTGGTGGGCGACGACGTCGCCATCATGATGGTCGAGGCCGAGGCCACCCCGGACTCCTGGACCCTGGTCAAGGAGCGCGGCGCCTCCGCCCCCACCGAGGAGGTCGTGGCCGAGGGCCTCGAGGCCGCCAAGCCCTTCATCCGCGCCCTGTGCGAGGCCCAGGCCGACCTGGTCAAGCGCGCCGGCAAGGACCCCGTGGACGTCCCCGTGTTCAAGGACTACGAGGACGACGCGTTCGAGGCCGTCGAGAAGCTCGCCACGGACCGCCTGACCGAGATCTTCTCGATCGGCGACAAGCAGACCCGCGAGTCCGCCTCCGACGCCTACCACGTGGAGGTCATGGACGAGCTGGCCGGCGAGGGCAAGCCCTTCGCCGAGCGTCGCGGCGAGATCGCCAAGGCCTACGGCTCCGTCACCAAGCAGGTCGTGCGCCAGCGCATCCTCAAGGACCAGGTCCGCATCGACGGCCGCGGCCTCACGGACATCCGCAAGCTCACCGCCGAGGTCGAGGTCCTGCCGCGCGTGCACGGCTCCGCGATCTTCGAGCGCGGCGAGACCCAGATCATGGGCGTCACCACGCTGAACATGCTCAAGATGGAGCAGCAGATCGACTCCCTGGCGCCGGAGACCTCCAAGCGCTACCTGCACCACTACAACTTCCCGCCGTACTCCACCGGCGAGACCGGCCGCGTGGGCTCGCCCAAGCGCCGTGAGATCGGCCACGGCGCGCTCGCCGAGCGCGCCATGGTGCCCGTGCTGCCGGCCCGCGAGGAGTTCCCCTACGCGATCCGCCAGGTCTCCGAGGCCCTCGGCTCCAACGGCTCCACGTCGATGGGCTCCGTCTGCGCCTCCACCCTGTCCCTGCTGAACGCGGGCGTGCCGCTGCGCGCCCCCGTGGCCGGCATCGCCATGGGCCTGGTCTCCGCCGAGGTGGACGGCCAGACCCAGTACGCGGCGCTGACCGACATCCTCGGCGCCGAGGACGCCTTCGGCGACATGGACTTCAAGGTGGCCGGCACCGCCGAGTTCGTCACCGCGATCCAGCTGGACACCAAGCTGGACGGCATCCCGGCCTCCGTGCTGGCGGCCGCCCTGACCCAGGCCCGCGAGGCGCGCCTGCACATCCTGTCCGTCCTGAACGCCGCCATCGACGCCCCGGACGAGATGGCCCCCACCGCCCCGCGGATCATCTCCGTGCGCATCCCGGTGGACAAGATCGGCGCGGTCATCGGCCCCAAGGGCGCCATGATCAACCAGATCCAGGACGACACCGGCGCGGACATCACCATCGAGGACGACGGCACCGTGCTGATCGGCGCCACCGACGGGGCCTCGGCCGAGGCCGCCCGCTCCGCGGTGAACGCCATCGCCAACCCGCAGGTCCCCGAGGTCGGCGAGCGCTACCTCGGCACCGTGGTCAAGCTGACCACCTTCGGCGCCTTCGTCTCGCTCACCCCGGGCAAGGACGGCCTGCTGCACGTCTCGGAGCTGCGCAAGCTCAACGAGGGCAAGCGCGTGGACGACGTCGAGGACGTGCTCGGCGTGGGCCAGAAGGTCCAGGTGGAGATCACCAAGATCGACGACCGCGGCAAGCTGTCGCTGTCCCCGGTGGTGGCGGAGTCCGACGCGGACGCCGAGACCGCCGACGCGATCGAGTCCTCGCAGACCGAGGCCTGATCCGCTCCGGGTCCGCACGGACCCGACCGGCCTGACGACGACGGCGCCGCGTCCCTCCTGAGCGGAGGGGCGCGGCGCCGTCGTCGTCTGCGGCCTCGGGCATCAGGGCCCGTGGCCCAGGGCATCAGGGCCCAGGCTCAGGGCAGGGGCAGCCCCGACGCGTCGTGCGTGGGGGCCTCGGGCGCCGGGCGCTCCGGCGCGGCCTCGGCCTGGGCCCCGCCCGCCGCCGCCCGGCGGGCCGTGCGGCGCAGCCACCACTGCAGGACCACGCCCACGAGCACCGGGGACAGGATCATGCCGCTCAAGAACGGCAGGACCATGCCCAGGAGCAGCGGGTCGTCCTCGAGTCCGCCGATCGCGTCCACTCCGCGCACGGCCACCCACGTGACCGGGGTGGCGAAGGCGTAGGCGAACGGGGCGAAGAAGAGCAGCGTCATCGAGAGTCCGGACGCGCGGCGCGTCGAGCCGCCCCGGAGCACGGGGGCGGCCGCCACCGCCGCCCAGGCCAGCGGCGGGACCACCATGACGGGGGCGAGGTAGGGGAGCGCCCAGCCGAAGTGCTCGCCCAGGGACGGCGCGATGACCAGGTCGTGGAAGATCAGCGGCGGCAGGAACTGCAGCGCGTAGACCAGCGCGGCGGCGGTGAGCAGGAGCAGGACGCGGCGGGACATGGGGGAAAGAATGGCGCGCCGCGGCGGACCGGGCAAGACCCCCGCCCTGTGCGACGCGCCACCCGCGCCCCCCACGGGGCGCGACGGCGGGGGTCCAGGACGACGATCAGGCCGGGGTCCGGCGGGGCCGGGCGAGCCACGCCAGGGCCGCGGCGGCCACGAGGGCGGGCACCCAGACGCCCGTCACGAGCAGGATCGCGACCACGGACTCCCAGCCCCAGTTCCACCCGCCGGTTCCCGGGCCGATCTCCACGAACGCGCCCAGGGCCAGGCCGGCGACGTAGGCGAGAGTGCCGACGGCCGTCGTCGCCAGCGGATGCGCCCGCCCGCGGGGCAGGACGAGGGCGGCCAGGGCCGCCGCCCAGGCGATCGGCCCGCCCAGCACGACGGGCGAGGGCGGGGCGAGGAGCTCGTCCGGCCGGGGCACCTCGCCGTCCATGAGGAGGGGGACCAGGCCCTGCAGCGCGTACACGAGCACCGCTCCGACGGCGAGGGCCAGGAGCAGGGCGGGGCGCGGCCGGGAGGGCGGGACCGGGTCGGAGGTGCGGCTCATCCGCCCAGCCTCAGGGGCGCGGCGGCGGGGGTCAAGGGCCGATGCGGTCCTGTCCCGCGGAGTCGGCGACAATGGCGGGCATGAACATCCACCGCGAGATCCCCCTGGACTTCACCGGCGTGCTGGCGGACGAGGGCCACGGCTCCGTGGTCCGCCGCTCGGTCCTGCCCGGAGGCGTCCGCGTGCTGACCGAGGCCATGCCGGACCAGCGCTCCGTGACCATCGGCTACTGGGTGGCCGTGGGCTCGCGGGACGAGTCTCCGGAGGGCTACGGCTCCACCCACTTCCTCGAGCACCTGCTGTTCAAGGGCACCCCCACCCGCACCGCCATGGACATCGCCGCGGCATTCGACCGGGTGGGCGGGGAGTCCAACGCCGGCACCGCCAAGGAGTCCACGGTCTACCACGCGCGGGTGCTGGACGAGGACCTGCCCATGGCCGTGGAGGTCCTCACGGACATGCTCACCTCCTCCCTGCTGGACCCGGACGAGCTCGAGACCGAGCGCGGCGTGATCCTCGAGGAGCTCGCCATGGACGCGGACGACCCGGTGGACGTGGCCCACGAGAAGCTCGCCGAGGTGATGCTCGACGGACACCCCCTCGGACGGCCGATCGGCGGCACCCCGGAGACCATCCGGGCAGTGACCCGCGAGCACGTGGCGGGCCACTACGCCCGCTGGTACCGCCCGGACGAGCTCGTGGTCACCGCCGCGGGCAACCTGGACCACGACGAGGTCTGCCGGCTCGTGCTCACCGCCCTGCAGGCCTCGGGCTGGGAGCTGGCCCCGGGGGCCCTGCCGGCGCCGCGGCGGGCCGTGGACACCGAGGGGGCCGCCGCCTCCCGCGTGCTCACGGGCACCCACACGGTCGCCAAGGCCGTCGAGCAGGCCAACGTCCTCGTGGGCGGGCGCTCCCTGTCCACCACGGACCCGGACCGCTTCGCCCTGGGGGTCATGCAGTCCGTGCTGGGCGGGGGGATGTCCTCCCGCCTGTTCCAGGAGGTCCGCGAGCGCCGCGGCCTGGCCTACTCCACCTACTCGTTCTCCGCCGGGTACTCGGACTCCGGCTACTGGGGCCTGTACGCCGGCTGCCAGCCGGACCGGGTGGACGAGGTCTCGGCCCTGATGGAAGCGGAGCTGGACCGCATGGCCGCCGAGGACGTCACGGAGGAGGAGCTCGCGCGCGCCCACGGGCAGATCTGTGGCGGCACCGTGCTGGGCATGGAGTCCACGGGCGCGCGGATGTCCCGCCTGGGCCGCGCCGAGCTGGTCACGGGGGAGTACGTGGACCTGGCGGCCTCGCTCGAGCGTGTCCGGGCGGTGGACGCGGCCCAGGTGCGGGCGGTGGCGGCCCGGCTGGCCGCGGGCGAGCGCGCCCGCGTCGTCGTCGCCCCGGCCTGACGC
>NZ_JANQCJ010000049.1:0-14149 GCF_024723355.1 Micrococcus sp. HG099
GGCAGCGGCAGGACGCTGGGCACGCCCACGGTGGGCAGGCCGGCGGCCACGGCCGCGGCGACGCCGACCGGCGAGTCCTCGACGGCGACGCAGCCGGCGGCGTCCAGGCCCGGATGCCGCGCGGCGAGCAGGTCCAGCGCGAGCAGGTAGGCCTCGGGGTCGGGCTTGCCGCGGGCCACCAGGTCTCCGGAGACGACGACGTCGAGGGCGCCCGCGGGGGCGCGCTCGGCGAGGGCGCGGGCCAGAGGGGTGTGCGACATGGTGACGATTGCGCCGGGGACGCCGGCCTCGGCCAGGGCGGCGAGCAGCTCGCGGGCCCCGGGGCGCCAGGGCACGCGGTCCGCCACTCCGCGGGTCACGGCGCCCATGGTGCGCTCGATGATCTCGTCGACCGGCAGGTCCAGCCCCGCCGCCTGCAGGCGGCGCGCGCCCTCGTCGAGGGGGCGGCCCACGAGGGAGTCGGCCAGGGCTTCGGACCACACGCCGCCGTGCTCCGCGAGCAGGCGCCGCTGGGAGGCGTTCCACAGGGGCTCGGTGTCCACGAGGGTGCCGTCCATGTCCCAGAGGACGGCGCGCGGGAGGGCGCGGGCGCGCTCGGCCGGGCGGGCCGCGGGGGTGGAGGGCATGGGGTCCATCCTATCGAGCGCGCGGCGGGCGCCCGCACGGGGGCGGTGGCCCGCCCGTGACCGCGGTGCCGGGCCGTGCCTAGGCTGGCCGCCATGACCGACGCATCCTCCGTGGACCACCCGGACGACGCCCTGGGGCCGCTCCGGACGCACCTGACGGCCACCGTCGACGACCTCGAGGCGGGGCTGCGCGCGCCCACGGTCCTGCTGCTGGCCTTCGAGGGCTGGAACGACGCCGGGGACGCGGCCAGCGGGGCGCTCGACGCCCTGCGCGAGCAGTGGGACGCCGCGGAGGCCGGCCGGATCTGCGACGGCGAGTTCTACGACTACCAGGTGACCCGTCCCGTGGTCCGCCGGGACGCGGACGGCCTGGGCACCCTCGAGTGGCCGGCCGTGCGCCTGCACGAGGCACAGCTGGACGCGCAGGGCCGCCCGGTCGCCGGCGAGGCCGCGCCCCCGGACGGGGTGCGCGTGCTGCTGGCCGTCGGCGTCGAGCCCAACGTGCGCTGGCAGGCGTTCGCCGAGGAGCTGTTCGCGGCCGCGGCCACGCGGCAGGTGGACGCCGTCGTCACCCTCGGGGCGCTGCTGGCGGACGTGCCGCACAGCCGGCCCCTGCGAGCCCGGCCCACCTCCCCGCTCGTGGACGTCCGCGTGGCCGTGGGCGCGGACCGCCCCGCGTACGAGGGCCCCACGGGGATCGTCGGGGTCATTGCGGACGAGGCGGCCCGCCGCGGCCTGCCCAGCGTCTCCCTGTGGGGCGCGGTGCCGCACTACGTGGCCCAGGCGCCCTCCCCCAAGACCCTGCTCGGCCTCGTGGAGGCGATCGAGGACCTGCTGCACGTGAGCGTCTCCACGTGCGAGCTCGAGGACGACGCCCAGGCGTGGCAGCGCGGCGTGGACGAGCTCGCCGCCGAGGACCCCGACGTCGCCGCGTACGTCCGCCAGCTCGAGGAGGCGCAGGACACGCAGCAGCTGCCCGAGGCCTCGGGTGAGGCCATTGCCCGGGAGTTCGAGCGCTACCTGCGCGGGCGCGGCGGGCGCTGAGCCCTCCGCCGGCTCAGCGCAGGCGCAGGCCCAGCAGGGCCGAGGCGACGTCGGCCACGGCCACCGGGGCGGCGTCGTCCGCGGCGTCCAGGTCCGGCAGCGTGCCCGCGGCCCACGCGTCGAGCGCCTCGAGTGCGCGGGGGGCGTCCAGGTCGTCCGAGAGCGCGGCGTGGACCGCGTCGAGCACGGCGGAGCCGGCCTGCGCGTGCGGGCCCTCGAGGGCGGCGCGCCAGCGCGCCACGCGCTCCTGCGCGCGGGCCAGCACGTCCTCGGACCACTCCCAGTCGGAGCGGTAGTGGTGCGCGAGGATCGCGGCGCGCACGGCCACCGGCTCGACGCCGCGGGCGCGCAGCCGGGAGACGAGCTCGAGGTTGCCCAGGGACTTGGACATCTTCTGCCCGTCCAGGGCCACCATGCCGGTGTGGGCGTAGTGCCGGGCCAGGGGCCGGCCGTCCACGGCGGTGGCGTGGGCGGCGGAGAACTCGTGGTGCGGGAAGCGCAGGTCGGAGCCGCCGCCCTGGACGGTGAACGGGGAGGGCAGGTGCGCGCGGGAGATCACGGAGCACTCGATGTGCCAGCCCGGCCGGCCCTCGCCGAGGGAGCGGCCGTCCCAGGCGGGCTCCCCGTCACGGTGCACGCGCCACAGCAGCGGGTCCAGCGGGTCGCGCTTGCCGGGGCGCTGCGGGTCGCCGCCGCGCTCGGGGAACACCTCGGCCATCTCGTCCAGCGGCATGGCCGAGACCTGGCCCAGCCGCCAGTCGCCGGCCGCCTCGGCGGCCCGGACGTCGAAGTAGACGTCGCCGTCGGGGGCGTCGGCGTCGCCGGGGACCCGGTAGGCCAGGCCGGCGGCCAGCATGGCCTCCACCGCGTCCACCACCAGGTCGATCGCCTCGGTGGCGCCCACGTAGTGGTCCGGGGCGAGCACCTCGAGCGCGGCCATGTCCGTGCGGAACAGGTCGGTCTGGTCGCGGGCGAGCTCCCGCCAGTCCACGCCCGTGGCGTCGGCGCGCTCGAGCAGCGGGTCGTCCACGTCCGTCACGTTCTGGACGTAGGCGACCTCGAGGCCGGCGGCGCGCCAGTAGCGGTTCAGCAGGTCGAAGGCCACATAGGTGCTGGCGTGGCCGAGGTGCGTGGCGTCGTAGGGGGTGATGCCGCAGACGTAGAGCGAGGCCTCACGGGCGTCGTTGCCCGGGTGCCGGACGGCGCCGGTGGCGGTGTCGTGCAGGCGCAGCCGGTCCGGCCGGGTCGGCACGGCGGGCGGGACGGGGGTGGACCAGGACTTCACGGGACTCCTCGGCTTCGGGGCGGGGCCGACCGGGTCGGCGGGCGCGGTCGCGGGGGCGGGATCAGGCGCTGATGACGCCGGTGCCCAGGAGGGCGAACAGGCCCAGGCCCAGGGCGATGCGGTACCAGACGAACGGCATGTACGAGTTGGTGGTGATGAACTTCATCAGCCAGGCGATCACGGCGTAGCCGACCACGAACGCGATGACGGTGGCCAGGAAGGTCTCACCCATCCCGTAGGGGCCCTGCGTGCCGGGCTCCGCGAGGGACTGGAACAGCTTGTAGAAGCCGGAGGCGAACACGGCCGGCACGGCCAGCAGGAACGCGTAGCGGGCGGCGGCCGAGCGGGTGTAGCCCATGGCCAGGCCGGCGGTGATGGTGCCGCCGGAGCGGGAGACGCCGGGGATGAGCGCGAGGGCCTGGGCGAAGCCGTAGAGGACGCCGTCGCGGACCGTGAGCCGCTCGAGGGGCTTGGCCTGTCGGCCGAGGCGGTCGGCCAGGGCCAGCAGCACGCCGAAGACGATGAGCATGGTCGCGGTGATCCAGAGGGAGCGGAACTCGGTGTCGATCCAGTCCTGCAGCAGCAGGCCGAGCACGGCGATGGGGAGGGAGCCGAGGATGATGAGCCAGCCCATGCGCACGTCCGGGTCGGAGTGCGGCAGGCGGCCGGCGAGGGCCTGGAACCAGCGGCCGATGATGCGGGTGATGTCACGCCAGAAGTAGATGAGGACGGCGAGCTCCGTGCCGATCTGGGTGATGGCCGTGAAGGCGGCGCCCGGATCCGACGCGGACGGCAGGAACTCCCCCACGATCCGGATGTGGGCGGAGGAGGAGATGGGCAGGAACTCCGTGAGGCCCTGCACCAGGCCCAGGATGATGGCTTCGATCCACGTCACGGAGGGTCACTGTACGCGACGACCCCGGGCGGGAGCCCAGGGTCGTGGGGTGGATCACGCGCGATGCGGCTCAGGCCTCGTCGTCCTCCTCATCGTCGAACACCTCGAGGGGGGTGACCTCCTCGGTGTCCGCGTACAGGGCGTCCTCGTAGGCCTCGAAGGCGTCGGCGACGGCGAAGAACGCGGCCTCCACGGCAGGGTCGTCCTCTCCCCGCTTGTTCTGCGCGGCCACGAGGTGTTCGTTCAGGGCGGTGGTGAGGGCCTCCAGGGCCATGCGGGCGTCAGAGCTCATGGCTGAACGGTAACCCCCTCCCGGACGGCCCGCCAGGGGTGGCGGGTGCTCCCCTGACCCGGGCAGCGCCCCGCGCGGGGCGCGACTCTGCCAGGATGGACGGGTGCGTGAACAGCTGATGTCCTCGACCCTGGACTCGATCGCCCGCGGCCAGAAGTGGGAGTACCTGGTGATCACGGTCTCCCCCGACGAGTCGCTGGGCGACGCCCGCCGCCGGCTCGTGGAGCACGCCGAGTACGGCCGCTGGGAACTGCAGCGCTCCGTCCACTTCCGCGGCGGGGCCCGGCGCTACTGGCTGCGCCGCCGCGTGGTGCGCGTGGCCTCCACCCTCGCCTCCGCCTGAGCCCGCCTGAGCCCGCCTCGCCTCCACCCGAGGCGGACGGCGGACGGCCGACGACGACGGGCCGCGCCGTCGTCGTCCGCGGCCGGGCCAGCGGGTCGGCCGGTCAGCGGGGCTCGAGCATCCGCTCGAGCACGCGGCAGCCGAACTCGAGGGCGTCCACGGGCACGCGCTCGTCGATGCCGTGGAACAGCGAGGTGAACGCCAGGTCGGCGGGCAGGCGCATGGGCGCGAAGCCGTAGCCGGTGATGCCGAGGCGGGCCAGCGACTTGTTGTCCGTGCCGCCGCCGAGCATGAACGGCAGCACCTCGGCGCCCGGGTCCTCGGCCTGCAGGGAGGCGACCATGAGCTCCACGAGGTCGCCGGAGAACGGCGTCTCCAGGGCGACGTCGCGGTGCTCGGGCTCGATGCTCACCCCGGGGCCGGCCAGCTCCTGCAGGGTGGCCAGGGCGGCCTCCTCCTCGCCGGGCAGCAGGCGCGCGTCCACGGTGCCGGTCGCGGTGGAGGGGATCACGTTGTGCTTGTACCCCGAGGTCATCCCGGTGGGGTTCGAGGAGGTGCGCAGCGTGCCGGCCACCCATGAGCGGGCCTGGCCGAGCGCGTCGAGCTGCGGCGTCGGGTCCTGCTCGTCGAAGTCGACGCCCATGATCTCGGCGACCTGCTCGAGTAGCGCCCGCGTGGTCTTCGTGTAGACCAGGGGCCACTCGTGGCCGCCGATGCGGGTCATGGCCCCGGCCAGGCGCGTCACCGCATTGTCCGGGTGGGGCGCGGAGCCGTGGCCGGGGGCGCCCTCGGCGCGCAGGTTCAGCCAGGCGATGCCCTTCTCCGCGGTCTGCACGAGGTAGGCGCGCGAGCCGTGCACCTCGGTGGAGAAGCCGCCGACCTCGGAGATCGCCTCGGTGCAGCCGTCGAACAGCTCGGGGTGGTGCTCCACGAGCCAGCGCGCCCCGTAGACGCCGCCGGCCTCCTCGTCCGCGAAGAACGCCACGGTGAGCGGGCGCCGGGGTCGCCGGCCCGTGCGGGTCAGGTGAAGCAGGACGGAGAGCACCATCGCGTCCATGCCCTTCATGTCCACGGCGCCACGGCCCCAGATCATGCCGTCCTTGAGCTCGGCGCCGAACGGGTCCACGCTCCACTCGTCTGCCTCGGCCGGCACCACGTCCGTGTGGCCGTGCACCACGAGTCCCGGCGCGTCCTCGTCCCAGCCGGGCAGGTGCCCGACGACGGACACGCGCCCGGGCGAGGACTCGAAGAGGCGGGGCCTCATCCCGGCCTCCTCCATGAGCCGGGCGCACAGGGCGGCGGCCTCCGGCTCGCCCACGGAGACGTTGCCCCCGCGGTTGGTGGTGTCGATGCGGATGAGGTCGCGGCAGATCTCCACGACGCGGTCCTCAGGGCGGGAGACGGGGGTGTCATGAGCGTTCTGGATCATGGTTTTGAGCCTAGCCGCAGCGCGTGCTACAGTTCTCGAGTTGCCCGGCGAGGGAACGGCTCGAGAGAGTCGGACCGGACCAGGCGAACGGGCCTTTACGGCCCGAAGATGAGCGCGAGTGGCGGAATTGGTAGACGCGCAGCGTTGAGGTCGCTGTGTCCGCAAGGACGTGGGGGTTCAAGTCCCCCCTCGCGCACCGCTCATCGAAGCAGCAGGAGCCCCGGTCGTCACGACCGGGGCTCCTCTCGTTCCCGCACCGGTGCGCACACTAGAGTGGAGACGTGTGACGGCAAGCGCCGTCAGCGACCGGAGACGACGGCATGGAGGACCCGATGGCCCTGGAAGCCCGCGCGCTGTTGCGCCGACTCGCCCGCGCGCACGGCGTGCAGACGGACTACGTCGGCCAGGACGGCTCGGCCCAGACCGTCCCGGACGAGGCCCTCGTGAAGGTCCTCGCCGCGCTCGGCGTCCGCGTCCGACCGGACGGCGTCGCCGGCCTGGCCGAGGCTCTCGAGGACGCCGAGACCGCCCCCTGGCGGGACGTCCTGCCGCCCACCGTCGCCGCCCGCGCCGGGCACCGGCTCTCCGTGCCGTGCCACGTCGCCGCCGGCGAGACCGTCACCGCGCGGATCCACACCGAGTCCGGGCAGACCCTGGACGTGGACGTCAGCGAGCCGGTCGTCGAGGTGCGCCGCGTGGACGGCGTCGCGCGCGAGCGGCTGCACGTGCAGGTCCCCGGGGACCTGGCGCCCGGCTGGCACCGCCTCGAGGTCGTCAGCGGCTCCGGGTCCACCGCCTCCGCCGTCCTGGTGTGCGCCCCGGAGCGGCTCACCACGGCCGCCCCGTTCCTCGCCCGGCGCGGCTGGGGCGTCGCCGCCCAGGGGTACTCGGTCACCTCTGCGGACTCGTGGGGCATCGGCGACGCCGCGGACATGGCCGCCCTCGCCGAGCTGGCCGCCCCGCACGGCGCGGACTTCCTCCTGCTGCACCCGCTGCACGCCGTCGAGCCCGGCGCCGAGCCGGCCGACTCCCCCTACTCCCCCGTGTCCCGGCGCTTCCTCTCCGCGCTGCTCGTGCACGTGCCGGACATCCCCGAGTTCGCTTCGCTGCCCGCCGCCGAGCAGGACGAGCTGCGCGCGGCCGGCGCCGCCGTGCAGGCACGCCTGGAGCGCTCCGGCACGATCGACCGCCCGGCCGTGGCCGCCGCCCTCTGGCCGGCCCTGCGCCGCGTGCACGCCGTGCCCCGCTCCCCCGAGCGCGAGGCCGCCTACGCCGCCTTCCGCGCCGAGGCCGGGCCGGGCCTGGACGACTTCGCCCTCTGGTCCGCGCTGCGCACCGCCGACGACGTCCCCGGTCCGGACCTGGCCGACCCCGCCTGGGCGCCGGGCGGGGAGCACGCCGAGCGCGTGCGCACCGAGCGCGCGGACGAGGTCGACCTGCACCGCTGGGTGCAGTGGGTGGCCGCCGAGCAGCTCGCCGCCGTGCAGCAGCGCGCCCGCGCCGCGGGCATGCGCATGGGCGTCATGGTGGACCTGGCGGTCGGGGCCACCCGCGAGACCGCGGACGCCTGGATGCTCGGGGACGTGCTCGTCCCCGGGATGTCCGTGGGCGCCCCGCCTGAGGTGTTCAATCAGCTTGGCCAGGACTGGTCCCAGCACCCGTGGCATCCGCGCCGCCTCGCCGAGACCGGCTACGCCGCGTTCCGGGACATGCTGCGCACCGTGCTGCGCGACGCCGGCGGCATCCGCATGGACCACGTGCTCGGGCTCTTCCGCCTGTGGTGGATCCCGGTGGGCGCCGGGGCCACCCAGGGCGCCTACGTGGAGTACGACCACGAGGCGATGCTCGCCGTGCTCACCCTCGAGGCGGAGCGGGCCGGCGCCGTCGTGGTCGGCGAGGACCTGGGCACGTTCGAGCCCTGGGTGCAGCGCCGCCTGGCCGAGGCCGGCGTGCTGGGCACCTCGATCCTCTGGTTCGAGCAGCGCGACGGCGAGCCGCTGCCGCCGGAGCGGTATCGGCGCCTGGCCATGGCCGCCGTGAACACCCACGACCTGCCGCCCACGGCCGGCTACCTCGAGGGCGTCCAGGTGGACCTGCGCGAGCGGCTCGGCCTCTACACCGTGGACGTGGCGCAGGAGCGCCGCCGCTCGGCGGACGAGGTGGAGGCGTTCCTCGGCGCCGCGGTGCGACGCGGCCTGCTCGACGCGCGGGACGCCCGGGTGCGCCCCGACGACGCGGCCCAGCGCGAGGCGCAGACCGTGGCCCTGCACCGGCTCCTGGCCCAGGCGCCCTCGGCCCTGCACAGCGTCTCCCTCGTGGACGCCGTGGGCGAGCGCCGCATCCAGAACCAGCCCGGCACCACCCAGGACCAGTACCCCAACTGGACGCTGCCCCTCGGCGACCGCGAGGGGCGGATGCTGCGCGTCGAGGACCTGGCGTCCTCGGCGTCGGCGGCCCGCCTGTTCGACGCCGTCGAGGAGGAGCTGCGCGCCTCCGTGCCGGTCGGCATCGGCGTCAGCCTGCACACCTCGCCCCTGGCGCAGCCGGGCCGCGGGGACGCCGGCGGCCTGAACGTGTACGTGCGCCACGCCGCCCTGGCCCTGGCCCGGCGCGGGGTGCGCATGATCCTGCTCACCCGCGCCGAGGAGCCCGTGGGCCCGGAGGGCGCGCGCGTCACGCGGCTGGAGGCCGGCGGCGAGGCGCCCGCGGTGACGGTCGTGGAGCTGGCCGTGGGCCCGGCCGCGCCCCTGCCCAAGGCCGAGCTGGCCGGGCTGACGGACGAGTTCACGGCGGCGGCGCGCGCCTGGCTGGCCTCCGACGCCGTGCCGGGCGGGCCGGTGCTGGCTCCGCGTGGGCTCGATCCGCACGGGCTCGACGCCCGGGGGCCCGGCGCACCGGCCGCCCCGCCCGTGGCCTTCGTGCACGGCCACTACTGGCTCTCGGCGCCCACGGCCGCCGCCCTCGCGGCCGCGACCGGCGCCCCCCACCTGCACACCATGCACACCACCGCCGCCGTGAAGATGCTCGAGGACCCCGAGCTGCGCGAGCCGGCCGAGCGGATCGAGGCGGAGGGCGCCGTGGTCCGCGAGGCGGACCTGCTGGTGGTCAACTCCCCCGCCGAGGTCGTGGACCTGCGCGAGGCCCTCGGCGTGCCCCGGGCGCGCACCCGGGTGCTGCCCCCGGGCGCGGACCTCGCGACGTTCACCCCCGAGGGCCCGGCCCTCTGGCCGGGCGACCCCGACGACGGCGGCGCCCTGCGCGTGCTGTTCGCCGGGCGCATCCAGCGGCACAAGGGCCCGCACCTGCTGGTGGAGGCCCTGGCCGTGCTGCGCGAGCGGGCCGGCGGGCCCGGGGCCGACCCCGGCGTGCGCCTGCACGTGAACGGGGCGCCCTCCGGAGAGGAGGGGCTGGACCTGCCGGGCCTGGCCCTCGAGCGCGGCGTGGCGGACCTCGTGACCTTCTCCGAGCCGGTCCGGGCGGAGGAGCTGGCCGCGCAGCTCCGGGCGGCCGACGTCGTCGCGATGCCCAGCGCCTCCGAGACGTACGGCCTCGTGGCCCTCGAGGCGCAGGCCTGCGGCACGCCCGTGCTCGCCCACCGGGTGGGCGGGCTGGTCCACGCCGTGATCGACGGCGCCTCCGGGCGGCTGGTGACGGAGGGCGTCCCCGAGGCCTGGGCCGACGCCCTCGCCGCCGTCCTGGCGGACCGCCCGGCGTGGGAGGCCCTGGCCGCCGGCGCCGTGCGCCACGCCGCGGGCCACTCGTGGGAGGCCTACGCCGACGGGCTGCTCGAGGCCGCCGCCGGGCTGGCCCGCCGCCAGGACGGCGGCGGGGACGCCGGCGCCTGAGCCCGCGTGCCGCCCCGCCCAGGTCAGGCACCGCCAGGACGAGCACGACACAGGACGAGCACGGCACAGGCCCCCGGGACGGAGCGTCCCGGGGGCCTGTGCCGTGCGGCGGCGTCCGCTCAGTCCGCGAGCGGGGCGATCCGGCCGGTGAAGTGCCGGCGGCCGCGGCGTCCGTCCCAGCCGATCACGCGGGTGCCCTGCCCGTCGGCGGGCTCGTAGCGGACGGCCACGGTTCCGGGCAGCACGACGGGTGCGTCGAACTCGATCTCCCAGCGGAACCCGCCGGCGGCGGACTCGCGGCCCTGCAGCATGCGGGCGGCCAGCAGCATGCCGTGGGCGATCGCGCCCTTCATGCCGAACAGGCGCGCGCTCACGCCGGTGAGGTGGATGGGGTTCCAGTCCCCGGAGACGTCCGCGTAGCGGCGGCCGGCGCCGGCGCCGAGGCGCCACTCGGCGGTCCGGGCGGGGGCGGTGAACTCCTCACGGGCCGGGCGCTCCGGCCGCAGGCCCGTGAGGTGCACGCCCTTGGCCAGGTACCGGGAGACGCCCTCCCAGAGCACGGCCTCGCCGCCGGCGGGGTCCGGCCCCTCGACGGTGACGGCCACGTCCACGGCGGTGCCCGCGTGGTGCGGGACGAGCCCGACCGCGCGGGCCGTGACGCGCAGCGCCGTCTCGGCCGGCACCGGGCGGCGGTGCAGCACGGTGTTGGTCAGGTGCACCATGCCGGGCAGGGGCAGGGGGAACTCGGGGTCGGCCATGAGCTCCATGGCGGCCCCGAACACCTGGGTGTGGACGAGCACGGAGGGCAGCGAGGCCGGGTCGGCGGGGCCGACGGCGTCGCGCCAGGCCGCGACCGCCGCGCGCGGGATCCGGTGGCCGGTGACCACCACCTCCCGCTCGGGCAGGACGGCGGGACGGGAGCGGCGGGTCAGCGCGTCCTTGGCGGCCTGCCCGGCGGCCCGGGCGTAGAGGCCGGCCAGCGACGGCGGCGCGGCGAGCTCGGTGGTGCGCATGCTCACGCCCCCAGCTTCGACTGGCCGCACACGCGCAGGGTGGCGCCGTTGGTGCCGCCGGCGGCGTCGGAGGCGAACCACGCGACGGCCTCGGCGACGTCCTGGGGCAGCCCGCCCTGCTGGAGCGAGTTGAGCCGTCGGCCGACCTCGCGGGTGGCCAGCGGGATCTTCGCGGTCATCTCGGTCTCGATGAACCCGGGGGCCACCGCGTTGATCGTGCCGCCGCGCGCGGCCAGCGCCGGCGCGGAGGCGGCGGTCAGGCCGATCACGCCGGCCTTGGAGGCCGCGTAGTTGGTCTGGCCGCGGTTGCCGGCGATGCCGGAGATCGAGGCCAGGCCGATGATCCGCAGCCCCTCTCCCGTGACGTCCCGCGCGTCGTCCGCGAGGAAGGCCTCGTTCATGGCCAGCTGCGAGGCGGTGTTCACGGCGATCACCGAGTCCCAGCGCGCCGCGTCCATGTTGGCGAGCATGCGGTCCCGCGTGATGCCCGCGTTGTGCACCACCACGTCCATGCGCCCGTGCCGGGCGCGGCAGTGCTCCAGGATGCGCGCGCCGGCGTCCGGGGCGGTGATGTCCAGGGCGAGGGCGGTGCCGCCCACCTCGTTCACGACGGCGGCCAGCGACTCCCCCGCCGCCGGGACGTCCACGCCCACCACGGCGGCGCCGTCGCGGGCCAGGGTGCGCACGATGGCGGCGCCGATGCCCCGGGCCGCACCCGTGACGACGGCCACCTTGCCCGCCAGGGGGCGGGCCGGGTCCGCGGGGGTCGCACCGTCCCGCGTGGCCACGGGGAGGAACTGGCCGGAGACGTACGCGGACCGGCCCGAGAGCAGGAACGCGAGGGCGCCGGCGGCGCCGGGGGCGGCGAGGGGCACGCCCTCGCCCAGGACGATGCCGTTGGCGGTGCCGCCACGGCGCATCTCCTGCGCGAGCGAGCGGGTCAGGCCCTGCACGCCCTGGCGGGCGGCCCGCACGGCGGGCTCGGCCGCGGCCACGGGGTCCACGGACACCGTGACCACGCGGGAGGAGGGGCCCAGGGAGCGCAGCGCGCCGCCGATCTGCAGGACGGTCTCGCCCAGGTCGCCGGGGGCGGCGGCGTCGTCGAAGCAGGCGACGACGCCGGCGAGCCGCGCGCCCTCGCGGGGCGCGTCGGCCACCTCCAGACCCCACGAGGCTAGGAGGGTGCGGGCGTCCGCGGCGGCGGGGCCGGTGCCGAGGACGAGGACGGTGCCGTGGAGCACGGGCTCGCCGGGGGCGTGGCGGCGCAGCTCGACGGGCTGGGGCAGGCCGAGGGCGCCGGTCAGGCGGCGGCCCAGGGCGGAGGCGGCGAAGGCGCCGTAGCGGTCGGTCATGTCAGTGCCTCTCGGTTCTCTCGGGTGCTCAGCGGCCACGCAGCAGGGCGACGATGCCCTGGCCGCCGGCGGCGCAGACGGAGACGAGGCCCAGGGATCCCTCGCCCTTCTCATGGAGCATCTTGGACAACAGGGCCACGATGCGCCCGCCGGTCGCGGCGAACGGGTGGCCGGCGGCAAGGGAGGAGCCGTGCACGTTGAGCTTGGCGCGGTCCACGCTGCCGAACGCGCCGTCCAGGCCCAGGCGCTCGCGGCAGTACTCCTCGTCCTCCCACGCGGCCAGGGTGGCCAGCACGGTGCCGGCGAACGCCTCGTGGATCTCCACGAAGTCCAGGTCCTGAAGGGTGAGGCCGTGGCGGGCGAGCAGGCGGGGCACGGCGTAGGCGGGGGCCATGAGCAGGCCCTCGTCCCCGTCCACGAAGTCCACGGCGGCGTTCTCGACGTCCACGAACTCGGCGAGCACGGGCAGGCCGCGCTCGCCGGCCCAGTCCTCGGAGGAGAGGAGCACGGCGGAGGCGCCGTCGGTGAGCGGGGTGGAGTTGGCCGCCGTCATGGTGGCCTCCTCGCCCAGGTGGCGGCCGAAGGCCGGCTTGAGCCCGGCGAGCTTCTCCGGGGTGGAGTCCGGGCGCAGGTTGTTGTCCCGGTCCAGGCCGCGGAACGGGGTGACGAGGTCGTCCATGTAGCCGGCGGCGTAGGCGGCGCCGAGGTTGCGGTGCGAGGCCGCGGCCAGCTCGTCCTGGGCCTGGCGGGTGATGCCCCAACGGTGGGTGGTCAGGGCCTGGTGGTCGCCCATGGACATGCCGGTGCGGGGCTCGCCGGCGCCGGCGGGCTCGGGGGCCAGGTGGCCGGGGCGCAGGTCCTTGAGGGCCGCGAGGCGGTCCTTCATGGTCTTGGCGGCGTTGAGGCGCAGCAGGGCGCGGCGTGCGCCGTCCGAGAGGGAGACGGGGGCGTCCGAGATGGAGTCCACGCCGCCGCCGATCGCGGAGTCGATGCGGCCGAGGCGGATCTTGTCCGCGAGGGTGCCGATGGCCTCCATGCCGGTGGCGCAGGCAACCTGCAGGTCGGCGGCCGGGGTGTCGGAGGCCAGGGCGGAGCCGAGCACGGCCTCGCGGGTGAGGTTGAAGTTGCGGGGGTGCTTGAGCACGGCGCCGGCGCTGACCTGGCCGACGCGCTCGCCCTGCAGGCCGAAGCGGGCCACGAGGCCGTCGAGGGCGGCGGTGAGCATCTCCTGGTTGCCGGCGTCGGCGTAGGCGGTGTTGGCGCGGGCGAAGGGGATCCGGTTGCCGCCCACGACGACGGCGGGGCGCAGGGCGCCCCCGGCGACGGCGGGACGGGCGGTGGTCTCGGGCTGGGTCATGGCGGTCCTCTCGATGGCGGGCCCGTCGCCGGGGCGGCGGGGGCGGCTCCGGCCCGGGACGATACGGACGTTCCGGGCCTGGGTGACTGTGACGCACAGTACCTGATACGCTCCGTCCCGTGAAGTCCGACACCCCCGCCGCCCGCGACGGGCGCAGCGCCCGCTGGGACCGCCACCGGGCCGAGCGCCGCCTGGAGCTGGTGCGCGCCGCCCGCGCCGCCGTGCACGCCCTCGGCGCGCAGGCCTCCATGGACGAGATCGCCTCCCACGCGGGCACCTCCAAGACGGTCTTCTACCGGTACTTCGGGGACCGCGAGGGCCTGCGCCTGGCCGTGGCCGAGCGCGTCACCGCGCACATGGAGCGCCGCCTGCTCGAGGCCGTGGACCGCCCGTCCTCCGGCGCGGACGCCCTGCACCGCATGGTCGAGGTCTACCTGACCGTGGCCGCCACCTCCCCGCAGGTCTACGCCTTCGCCGTCGCCCCCGCGCCCGCCGCCCCGGACGCCCCCGCCCCCGTCCTCGGACCCTTCCTCGAGCGCGTCTACGGCGTGCTCGAGTCCGGGCTCGCCCGTGACCTGGCCGCGCGGGGCCGCACCCCGGACCCGGGCGACCCGCTGGCCCTGTGGCCGCGCGCCGCCGTCGGGCTGGTGCGCGCCGCCGCCGAGACG
>NZ_JANQCJ010000004.1:0-45947 GCF_024723355.1 Micrococcus sp. HG099
CGTCGACCCCGTCCGACACCGCCGCCCCGTCGGCGGGCGAGGACCCTGCCGTCGAGGTCGCCGCCGACCCCACCGCTTCCGCCGAGCCGGAGCCCACCGCCGAGCCGGAGCCGCCGCTCACCGGCGACCCCTCCGTCACCCGCCCCGCGTTCACCGGCGCCGAGCTGACGGAGCCGATGCCGCCGTCGTCGGTGGGGCCGGACGTCACCCTCCTGGGCGACTCCGTGGCCCTCTCGGCCGCCCCCGAGCTGCTCGCGGCGCTGCCCGGGATCGCGGTGGAGGCCGAGGTGGGCTTCCAGGTGCGCGACGCCGCCGCCCGCCTCGCCGAGCTGGACGCGGCCGGGATGCTCACGGACGTGGTGGTGGTCAGCCTGGGCGCCAACGGCAACGCCGAGCTGGGCGACTGGGACCGCATCCTGGCCGCCGCCGGCCCCGAGCGCCTGCTCGTGCTGGTGGTGCCGCACGGGCCCATGGACTGGATCGGACCGGCCCAGCAGGAGATGGCCGAGCAGGCCGCCCTGCACCCGGACCGCGTGGTCCTCGCCGACTGGGATGCCGCCAGCGCCCACGTGGACGAGTGGTCCGCGGACGGCGTGCACCCCAAGGGCAACGGCCAGGGGATCTACGCCCGGCTGGTGCGGCTCACCGTGGAGGCCCGGCTCGGGCTGCGCTGAACGCACCGAGGGCGGTGGGCGCGGACGGGATGTCCGTGCTCACCGCCCTCGGGTCAGGCGTCGGCCGTGCGGTCAGCGCTCGATGTCGCCGCGGATGAAGGCCTCGACCAGCTCGCGCGCCTCGTCGTCGTTGTGCTGCACGGGCGGGGACTTCATGAAGTAGGAGGAGGCCGAGAGGATCGGGCCGCCGGTGCCGCGGTCCAGGGCGATCTTGGCCGCGCGGACGGCGTCGATGATCACGCCGGCCGAGTTGGGGGAGTCCCACACCTCGAGCTTGTACTCGAGGGACACGGGGGCGTCGCCGAAGTTGCGGCCCTCGAGGCGCACGAACGCCCACTTGCGGTCGTCCAGCCAGGCCACGTAGTCCGACGGGCCGATGTGCACGTCCTTCTCGCCCAGCTTGGCGGAGGTGTTGGAGGTGACGGCCTGCGTCTTGGAGATCTTCTTGGACTCCAGGCGCTCGCGCTCGAGCATGTTCTTGAAGTCCATGTTGCCGCCCACGTTGAGCTGGTAGGTGCGGTCCAGGGTGACGCCGCGGTCCTCGAACAGCTTGGCCATCACGCGGTGGGTGATGGTGGCGCCGATCTGGGACTTGATGTCGTCGCCCACGATCGGCACGCCGGCGGCGGTGAACTTGTCCGCCCACTCGGGGGTGCCGGCGATGAACACGGGCAGGGCGTTGACGAAGGCGACGCCGGCGTCGATCGCGGCCTGCGCGTAGTGCTCGGTGGCCAGCTGGGAGCCCACGGGCAGGTAGCAGACCAGCACGTCCACCTGGGCGTCGCGCAGGGCCTGGGCCACGTCCACGGGCTCGGCGTCGGACTCCTCGATGGTCTCGGCGTAGTACTTGCCGAGGCCGTCCAGGGTGGGGCCGCGCTGCACGGTGACGTCCGCGTGCGGGACGTCGGCGAGCTTGATGGTGTTGTTCTCGGAGGCGAGGATCGCCTCGGACAGGTCCAGGCCGACCTTCTTGGAATCCACGTCGAACGCGGCCACGAACTGCAGGTCGGACACGTGGTAGTCGCCGAACTGCACGTGCATCAGGCCCGGGACGGTGTCGGTCGCCTTCGCGTCGCGGTAGTACTCCACGCCCTGGATCAGGGACGTTGCGCAGTTGCCCACGCCGGCGATGGCGACGCGGATGGGGGTGGTGGCCACGGTCTGGTTCTCTCCTCGGACTTCCGGGTCGGGTGCAGGCGCGCCTGCAGGCGCGCGAGGGGGCTCACGCCTGTTCGGCGGAGCGCTCACCCGGGGATCAACCCCGCCAGTCTACGTCCGACGACGTCGGCCCGGTCCGCAACGGCGTCCGGCCCGCTTCCTAGGATGGGGGCATGAGACCGGCCCCCGCGCACGCCGCGACCCCCAGTGAGCCGCCCACCCACGCCGTGGACGGGCCCTCGTGGGCCGGGCCGGACGGCCGGGCCGAGGCCGGCGGTTCCGCTGTGAGCGCACCCCCCTCCCGGGGCCCCGCCGCGGTCCCCGCGCCGGTGCCGGCGCCGGGCGACCGCGGGGGGCGCTTCCAGCTGCCCGGCGGCCTCGCCGCCAACCGGTTCACGCTCGGCGGGCGCGGCGGCACGGGCTCCTGGGCGAGCCCCGCGGCCCTGGCCGGGGTGCTGGTGGCCCTGGCCGCCGTCGTCACCGTGCTGCAGAAGGCCCCGTGCCTGCTCCACGGCTGGGGCGCACCGAACGTCTACTACGCCGGCTGCTACTCGGACTGGGCGGCGCTGTACGGCGGGCGCGGGTTCGCGGCGGATCCGTGGGCCCCGTTCCAGGCCGGCTCCACCTTCGAGTACCCGGTGCTGATGTCCCTCGTGGGATCCGTGGGGGCGCAGCTCACCCAGTGGCTGCCGTTCGGCGCGGAGCACGGCACGCTCGTGTTCTGGCTCGTGAACCTGCTGTTCGTGGTGGGGCTGTGGGCCGCCGTCGCGGTGCTCACTGTGCGGATGGCCGGGCGCCGCTGGAGCGACGGGCTCATGGTGGCCGTGGCCCCCGGGGTCATCCTCGCCGGCACCATCAACTGGGACCTGTGGGCCGTGGCCCTGCTCGCGCTGGGCATGTACGCGTGGGCGCGCGAGCGGCCCCTGGCCGCGGGCCTGCTCATCGGGCTCGGGGCGGCCATGAAGATCTACCCGCTCCTGATCCTTGGGCCGCTGCTGATCCTGGCCGTGCGCTCGCGGCGGTGGCGGCCGTTCCTGCTGGCCGCCGGCGGCGCCGTGGCGGCGTGGGCGGCGGTGAACGTGCCGCTCATGGTGGCGAACTTCGAGGCGTGGTCCGTGTTCTTCACCTTCTCCGGCGAGCGCGGGCCGGGCCTGTCCAGCGTGTGGCACGCGTGGGACGTGACCGCCGCGCAGGCCGGGTGGGCGTTCGTGCCGGAGGACTCACTGACCCTGCTGGCCTACGGCGCCTTCGCGGTGTGCTGCCTGGGGATCTTCGTGCTCGGCGTGCGGGTGCGGCACACCCCCCGGCTCGCGCAGCTGACGTTCCTGGTGGTCGCGGCGTTCGTGCTCACCAACAAGGTGTACTCGCCGCAGTTCGTGATCTGGCTGATCCCGCTCGTCGCGCTGGCGCTGCCGCGCTGGCGGGACTTCTGGGCCTGGCAGACGGTGGAGGCGCTGCACTTCTTCGCCGTGTGGATGTACCTGGCCAAGGGGGCCTCGGGCTCCATGCCGCAGCACTCCATGGACGACTCCGTGTACGTGGCCGCGATCCTCGCCCACATGCTCGCCGTCCTGTGGCTCTGCGGGCGAGTGGTGTGGGAGATGCTCCACCCCGAGGACGACCTCGTGCGGCGGGACCACCTGGACCTGCCCGGCGGGGACCCCCTCGCGGGGGCGTACCGGTCCGCTCAGGCGTAGTCCCAGCGGTGGATCGGGCAGTCGGGGGACGGGTCCACGGCCGCGCGGTCCGCGGCGGCGTCCAGGGCGCGGTCGACAGCGGAGTCGACGGCGGCGCCCTGCTCTCCGGATCCGGCCGGGGACTCGGAGGGCGTCCCGACGGGCCGGCGTGGGCACGTGCACGCCGCCCCGGAGGCGGCCGTGGCGGCCTTCATCTGCTCCCGCCAGATCGCGTTCGGGTCCGAGGCCGGGTCCACGGGGACCGGGCCGTCGGGCACCGGGCGCGTGCCGTCGTCGTCCTGGGAGCCGGCGTCCGAGTCCCGCGTGAAGCCCATGCGGACGATCACCCAGCCGCCCACGGTCCACGCCACCATGAGGAACACCCCCACGGCCACGACGATCATGATCTCCACGGCGGGCTCCTCCTGCGCTGACGGGACTGGCGGGGCGGCGGGGGACGCTCCCCGGCCAGGCTAGCCCGGCGCGATACGGTCGGGGCATGACCGCTGTGACCCGTGACACCGCACCCGCCCCCGAGATGTCCGCGCACCTGCAGGACCTGGCCGCCTTCGTGACCGCCTCGCCCTCCAGCTACCACGCCGCCGAGGAGGTCGCCCGGCGCCTGGTGGCCGTCGGGTTCACCCGCCTCGACGAGGCCGCCGACTTCCCCGCCGCCCCCGGCGGCTACGTGGTGGTGCGCGACGGCGCGGCCCTCGCCTGGGTCGTGCCGACGGGCGCGGGCTCGGACGGGTCGGATGGTGCCGGGGGGGCCGGCGGCTCCGGTGCCGGCGCCGCGGTGCCGGTGTTCCGCGTGCTCGGCGCCCACACCGACTCCCCGGGCTTCAAGCTCAAGCCGAACCCCGCCACCGTCACCGCGGACGGCTGGGTGCAGGCCGGCGTCGAGGTGTACGGCGGGCCGCTGCTGAACTCCTGGCTGGACCGCGAGCTGCGGTTCGCAGGCCGCCTCGCCCTCGACGACGGCACGCAGGTGCTCGCCGCCACCGGCCCCGTGGGGCGCATCCCGCAGCTGGCCATCCACCTGGACCGCGAGGTCAACGACGGCCTGAAGCTGCAGCGCCAGCGCCACACGAACCCGGTGGTGGGCGCGCTCGCGCCTCGCGGCGAGGGCGCCGGCGAGGCCGTGGCGGACGTGTCCGAGGGCGTGGACGGGCGCAGCGCGCCGCTCGAGCAGGCCGCGGGGGCCGGTGCGGGTGTGGGCGCGGGTGCTGGTGAGGGCGCGGGCGCCCGCGAGGGCGACGGCGCTGGCCTGGAGGCGCGCGCCCCGGGCGACGTGCTGGCCGCCCTGGCCGCCGCGGCCGGCGTCGACCCGGCGGCGGTGCGCGGGCACGACGTCATGGTGGCCGACGCCCAGGCGCCCGGCCTGTTCGGCCTGGCCGGCGAGTTCTTCGCCTCCGGCCGCCTGGACAACCTCAGCTCCGTGCACGCCGGGCTCGTGGCCCTCGAGGAGCTGGCCCGGGCGAACGGCGGCGCCTCCGGGGCGATCGCGTACGCCGGCACCGTGGCCGAGGGCGTGGCGGGGGAGCCCGCCGGCGCGCCGGTGATCCCCGTGCTCGCCGCGTTCGACCACGAGGAGCTGGGGTCGGCGTCGCGGTCCGGGGCGGCCGGGCCGCTGCTCGAGGAGGTCATGGGGCGCGTGCTCGAGGCGCTCGGCGTGGCCGGGCAGGGCCGGGCGCGGGCGATCTCCGGGTCCTGGCTGCTGTCCGCGGACGCGGGACACCTGGTGCACCCGAACTACGCCGAGCGGCACGACCCGGTGAACCACCCGCGCGTGAACCACGGCCCGCTGCTGAAGATCAATGCCAACCAGCGCTACGCCACCGACGCGGGGGGTGAGGCCGCGTTCGCCCGCTGGTGCGGCGTGGCGGGGGTGCCGTTCCAGGAGTTCGTGAGCAACAACGACATGCCCTGCGGCTCCACCATCGGCCCGATTTCCGCGACCCGCCTGGGCATCCGCACGGTGGACGTCGGCCTGGGCCTGCTGTCCATGCACTCCGCCCGCGAGATGTGCGGCGTACGCGACGTGGAGCACCTGACGGCGGCCGTGAAGGAGTTCTTCCGCGGCGTGTGAGGCGGTGCGGCGAGCCGCGCGTCGCGCCGGGGCCGGGTGCCGCCGTCGTCGTGGCGGGCGTGACCCAGCCGATTCCGCCGCCTCTGGGCGCAGTACTGCCGAGTAGATCGACGATTCCTTGGCACTTCTGCGCCCAGCTGCACGGAGGCAGGGTGCGTCGCACCGGCGGTGGGATGAGCGGCCGGCGTCCGGCACCGGCGGCGCTCCTGCACAGCGCTCGGGAAGGGCCCGCTCGTCCCCACCGTCCGGCGCCCCTCGTCCACGACGGCGCGGCACGCGGTCCACTGCCAGGGTGAGCGATCCCCTCGACGCCGTATCCGAGTCCGTCTTCCCCGTCGCCCGCGCCGTCGCGGCCGGACTGGCGACCAGCCGGGCCCGACGGCACGACCTCGTCGCCGTCAGTCGCGGGCTCCGTCGTCGTCGGGATGTGCCTGCGGCCCCGCTCGACGTCGCTCTTGCCCATGCCCGTCGAGACCGGAGCCTGGTCGTGAGCCACGCCTCGGCGGCTCAGGCCTGGGGGATGTGGCTGCCCGCCGAGGCGGAGCAGCGGGTTCACCTGTCGCGCGTGCGGCCCGGTTCGCAGCCCCGCATCGCCGGGGTGGCCGGCCACCGGATCCGGATCGATCCGGCCACCGGACTGACTGTGCTGGGCGTCGGTGACAAGTCCCTCACTGTGACCACGCCGGAGCGGACGTGGACGGACCTGGCGTCCATAGGGCTCACCCGGGAGGACCTCATCGTCGCGGGGGACGCGCTGCTGCGCCGGCGCGACGGGCCCGGCGGCGAGGTGGCGGCCGGGCGCCAGCACCCGCTCTCGAGCCTCGCGGACCTGGGCGTCGCCGTCGCCGAGGCTCGAGGCGTCACGGGATGGCGCCTGCTCGGCGAGGCCCTGCCGCACCTGAGGGAGCGGTCCGACTCGCCGAAGGAGACGCGCCTGCGGGTGCGGCTCGTGGGCGCCGGCTTCCCCGAGCCGCAGGTGAACCCCGAGGTCCCGCTCGTCTGGGATGCGTGGGGTCGGATCCTCCGCTCCACGCCGGTGGACCTCTACTTCGCGGCGGCGAAGGTCGCGCTCCAGTTCGAGGGCGAGCATCACTTCTCCCGAGCCCGCCAGTACCGCAGGGACATGCGACGCGACGAGGAGCTGCGCGATGTGGGGGTCGAGACGGTGCGCGTCGACAGCGCGGTGTTCGGCGCGGGGGAGTGGGCGCGGTTCATGGCGCGCCTGCAGCGGCTTCTCACGACGCGCGGGGGTGCGTGATGGGCGCGTGACGGTGAGGCCGGGCGCACTACTGCCAGGTACGTCGAGATCTACTTGGCAGTAGTGCGCCCAGGGCAGGGAGGGGGGTGGGCATGGGCCGGTACCACGGGAGTGGGCATGGGTTGGCCCCACGGGGCGGGGGGATCGGGTCAGCGGCCGGCGAGGACCCGCACGGTCGCGAGGTTGCGGGCCGTCCCCACGCGGCGCTGCGCCGGCGGCGCGTCCCCCGAGGCCGCGCGCTCGATCCGCGGCAGCCCCAGGCGGGAGGAGTGCGAGGGCCCCGCATAGCGGACCCACACGCCCCGGCCCACGACGACGGCGCGGTCGTCCCCGGCGTCCACCGCGGCCAGGGCCTCGCCCGCCTCGGGGTGCGGCACTGTGTCCAGCAGCACGAGGTGGACGGTCTTGGGGTCCACCGAGTCCAGGGTCTCGCCCGGCGCGAGCAGGTCCGAGGCCAGCAGGCCGTCCACCAGGGCCGACAGCTCCGTGCGTGCGGCGGCGTGCACGGACGTGTCCACCCCGAGGCGCTCCGCCAGGAGGGCGCGCAGGCGCGCGGCGACGTCGTCGACGTGGTCTCCGGTGTCCGGCGTGCCGAGCACGTTGCCCGAGTTCAGGTGGACGGCCACGTCCGCGAGCCCGGCCTCGGCGGCCAGCTCCGCGAGATCCGCCTTCGGGACCCTGTTACGGCCGCCCACGTTCACGGCGCGCAGCAGCAGGGCGTGGGTGGGGGAGGCGGGGTGCTCGCTCATGGCCCGATCCTCCCAGCCGGAGGCCTTCCCCGACGGTGGTAGAGTGGATCAGGTTGTCTGTGTGCCGCCGAAGAGCGCGGAGCATCGCACGGACGACGAGCACAGAACCTCCTGCCGCGGAGAGACCGCGGCCGCAAGCCCAGAGGAGGTGGGTTCGCATGCGTGCTTATGAGCTGATGGTGCTGATCGACCCTGAGGTCGACGAGCGCACCGTGGAGCCGACCCTGAAGAAGTACCTCGAGGTCGTCACGAACGCCGGCGGCACCGTCGACAGCGTCGACGTGTGGGGTCGCCGCAAGACCGCCTACGAGATCCAGAAGAAGTCCGAGGCCATCTACGTGGTCGTCAACTTCCAGTCGGAGCCGGCCGCCACCCAGGAGCTGGACCGTCTGCTGAACCTCAACGAGACGATCCTGCGCACCAAGATCATCCGTCCGGAGGAGCAGAAGATCACCGCTGAGTGATCCTCGTACCGTGTCCGGCGGGTCTGAGAGCATCGGATCAGTCCCCGACGCCCCCACCGGAACCCCGCCGCCCGCACACCGGATCCCCTGATCCGGCGGACGGGCGGAAGAACCCCCGAAGACAGGAGTGACCATGGCAGGCGAGACCGTCATCACCGTGGTCGGCAACCTCACCGCCGACCCCGAGCTGCGCTTCACCCCGAACGGCGCGGCCGTCGCGAACTTCACCGTCGCGTCCACGCCCCGCACGTTCGACCGCCAGACCAACGAGTGGAAGGACGGCGAAGCGCTGTTCCTGCGCTGCTCGGTCTGGCGCGAGGCCGCGGAGAACGTGGCGGAGTCGCTGACCAAGGGCATGCGCGTGATCGTGCAGGGCCGCCTCAAGGCGCGCTCCTACGACGACCGGGACGGCAACCGCCGCACCAGCTGGGAGCTGGACGTGGACGAGGTCGGCCCGGCCCTGAAGTTCGCCACGGCCAAGGTCACCCGCGCCCAGCGCAGCGGTGGCGGCGGTGGCGGCGGCTTCGGCGGCGGCCAGCAGGGGGGCGGCTTCGGCGGCGCCCCGGCCGGCGGCTTCGGCGGGAACAACGACGGCGGCTTCGGCGGCGCCCCTCAGGGCGGCGGCTGGGGCGGCCAGCAGCAGGGCGGCGGCCAGGCCGCACCGCAGGACCCCTGGTCCGGCGGCGGCGGTGGCGGCGGATGGGACACCCCGTCCTCCAACGAGCCCCCGTTCTGATCCTGCGCTGACCGGCCGCGGCCCCTCCCCGGGGCCGCGCCGGACACGGACCACACGGACCTCTCCGTCCGGGCGCACGTCGCCCGGAGGGCCGCCACCGCGGCCCACCCCGCGACCCGGCACCGCCGGGCCGCACCGCACACGGCCCCGTGCGCCGCACGGGACACCGCGTGATCCCATCCCGCAGAACCGTTCTGCGGGCTCCAGAGAACTCTGAAGGAGCACCACGATGGCGAAGGCTGAACTCCGCAAGCCCAAACCGAAGTCCAACCCGCTCAAGGCCGCCAAGATCACCGAGATCGACTACAAGGACGTGGCCCTGCTGCGCAAGTTCATCTCCGACCGCGGGAAGATCCGTGCCCGTCGCGTCACCGGCGTGACCGTCCAGGAGCAGCGCAAGATCGCCCAGGCCGTCAAGAACGCCCGCGAGGTGGCCCTGCTGCCCTACGCCGGCGCCGGCCGCGGCTGATCGAGCGAGCGAAGGAAGGAACACCCAGATGGCAAAGCTCATCCTGACCCAGGAAGTGACCGGTCTCGGCACCTCCGGTGACGTGGTCGAGGTCAAGAACGGGTACGCCCGCAACTACCTGCTCCCGCGCGGTTTCGCCACCGTGTGGACCAAGGGCGGGGAGAAGCAGGTCGAGTCCCTGCAGAAGGCCCGCGCGGCCCGCGCCGTGGCGAACCTGGAGGACGCTCAGGCCCAGGCCGAGAAGCTCCAGTCCGCCACCGTGAAGCTCGAGCGCACCGCCGGTGCGGAGGGTCGCCTCTTCGGCGCCGTCCAGGCCGCCGACGTCGCCGAGGCGATCGAGGCCGCCGGCCTCGGCTCCGTGGACAAGCGCGCGGTGACCCTGCCGGCGCACATCAAGTCCGTGGGCACCCACCAGGCGCAGGTGCGCCTGCACGAGGACGTCGTGGCCGTCGTCGACCTGCAGGTCGTCGCCGCCAAGACCAAGAAGTGACCATCCGCTTCTGAGCCCGTCGCGCACGCGACGCACCCGAGGCACCGGTCCGCTCTTCACGAGCGGGCCGGGGCCTCGTGGCGTGGGGGAACATGGAGGCCATGCCCTCCGCCCCACCGCCCTCGGACCCCGCCGGCTCGACGGCGGCCCCGCGCCCGCCGCTGTGGACGCGCCCGTTCATCCTCGTCAGCGCCACCTACCTGTTCGTGGCGATGATCTTCTACACGCTCATGACTGCGATGGCGCTCTACGCCGTCACGTCCTTCGGCGCGTCGGACGCGGAGGCCGGCGTCGTGGTGGGGGCGTTCGTGCTGGGCGCGGTCCTCACCCGCATGACGACGACGCCCGCCACCTTCGCGTGGGGGCGGCGGCGGGTCCTGCTCGTCGCCTTGGCCTGCTACGTCCTCACGACGGCGGCGTACCTCTGGGCGGACTCCCTGGCCGCACTGACCGCGGTACGCCTGCTCAACGGCATGTGCTTCGGCGCGGCCGGCACCGTGCTGGCCACGGCCGTGCAGCGGATCGTCCCGCCCGTGCGCCGCTCCGAGGGCACCGGCTGGTTCTCCACGTCCATGACGCTCGCGGGCGCCGTCGGGCCGATGGTGGCCCTGCAGCTGAGCACCACCCTCGGCTACGACGCCCTGTTCCGGGCGTGCCTCGGCTTCACGGGCATGGCCCTGCTGATCGCCCTGTTCCTGCGCGTGCCCGAGCCGCCGCTGACGGGCCGGTTCCGGCTGCACCGGGCGGACGTGTTCTCCGCGGAGGTGGCACCGGCGGCGGGCGTGGCCCTGGCCTCCGGGTTCATGTACGGCGGCATCCTCGCGTTCATGGCCACGTTCGCGCAGCAGCAGGGCTACCCGGCGATGGTGCCGAGCCTGTTCTTCCTGCTCTTTGCCGCGGGCACCATCGTGGGCCGCGCCGTCCTGGGCGTGCTGCACGACCGGCACGGGGACAACGCGGTCGTCTACCCGATCCTCGCGGGCATGGCCGTCTCCTACGCGGTGCTGGCGCTGTGGCGGGAGCCGGCGGGCATGCTCGTGGCCGGCGCCCTGCTGGGGCTGACCTACGGGCCCGTGGTGAGCGTGTTCCAGACCATCGCGATCAAGGTGGTCCGGCCCACCGAGATCGGCGTCGCCACGGGCACGTTCTTCCTGCTCCTGGACCTCGGCACCGGCCTCGGCCCCATGGTGCTCGGCGCGGTGGCGGCCGCCGTCGGGATCCCGGTGATGTACCTGCTCTCCGGCGGCGTCGGGGTGGCGCTGCTGCTCTACTACCGGCTCGTGCACGGCGGCCGGGCCATCGCCCGGCGCCCGTCCCCGGCCTGAGCCGGGCGGCTTCGACGCGCGGACGGCGCCCCGCGGCTGCTCATGCGTCCCATCCTCCGATATGCACGAGGGCGTCGCCGCGGTGCACCAGGGGTGCCTCGGTGCGGCCGATGACCACGCCGGTCAGCTCGGCCTTCACGTGCGCGAGGCGCCGGCCGAACGAGTTGTAGAGCGCGCCGATGCGGTCCCCGGCGCTCACGCGTTCGCCGAGCGCGACGTCCAGGTGCACGAGGCCGTCCGCGCGGGCGCGCACCCACGTGGACTGCCACACCAGGTACGGGGCGTCCTGCTCGCCGTCGACGACGTCGGGGTGCACGGCGGCGGTGTCCTCGCCGGTGGCGTCGGTCGCCTCGGGCACGTCCGTGGTCCGCTCCTCGGGGACCTCGCCGGGCAGCGGCCCGGGGGCGTCGACGACGGCGTCCGGCCCGGGCTCGGTGAGCCCGACGTCCGCGGGGTCCACCATGTCCAGGGCGGCGAGCACGCGCAGGACCCCGTCCACACCGGGGGCGATCGCGTACTCGTCGAACCGCCAGGCCTCGCCGGCCTCGTAGAGGAGAACGCGCGCGCCGGCCTCACGGGCCGCGGCGCGCAGGGAGCCGTCCCGCAGGCGGGCGTGGAAGAGCACGGGGGCGCCGAACGCCTCGGCGAGCGCGCGGGTCTGGGGGTCCTCCAGGTCGCACCGGATCTGCGGCAGGTTGGAGCGGCGGTCCGCGCCGGTGTGCAGGTCGATGCCCACCGTGCAGCGGCCAATCACCTCGGTCATCATCAGGTGCGCGATGCGCGATGCGAGTGAGCCCCGGGCGGAGCCGGGGAAGGAGCGGTTCAGGTCGCGGCGGTCCGGCAGATAGCGGTCCCCGGCCATCACGCCGAGCACGTTGACGATGGGCACGGCCAGCAGGGTGCCGCGCAGGTGCGTGGGCTGCAGGCGCTCCAGGACGCGTCGGACGATCTCGACGCCGGCCACCTCGTCCCCGTGGATCGCGGCGGAGACCCACACGGTGGGCCCGTCCTCGCGGCCGTGCAGCACGTGCACGGGCAGGGTGACGTCCGCGCCCGTGACGAGCTGGGAGATCGGCAGGGACAGCTCGCGGCGGCGGCCGGCCGGCACCTCGACCCCGCCGAACGCGAAGGGGGCGCGCGCGGGGCGACGGCTCACGCGCGTCCCCGGTTCCGGCGGCGCACGCCGCGCGGCGGCTGCCCGCCCACGTACGAGGCGGCGGGGTCCACGAGGAGGCCGCCGGCGGCCAGCGCGGTGCGGCCCACGAGCATGCGGAAGCCCATCTCGTCCCGGTGGGTCAGGGTCACCTCCGCCTCGATCGTGCGGCCGGCCAGGGTCAGCGGCATCACGACGACGACGCGCTCCTGCGCCTTGCCGTTCGAGGAGCGGACCGTGCGCAGGTCGGCCACCGGCAGCTCGGCCGTCCGCGCGTCCGCGGCCGAGGTCTGCCACGGGTGCACCTCGAACCGGACCCACGCGGCGCCGTCGCGGGTGAACCGCTCGATGCCGAAGGCGTGGAGCGCCGAGGTGCGGGCGCCGGTGTCGATCTTGGCCTTGATCCAGGGGGTGTGGGCGGCGGGCAGGCCGACCCATTCGCGCCAGCCCACCAGCCCCGGGCGAGCGGCGCCGTCGTCGAGGGGGGGCACACCGTGGGGGGCCGTGGCCGTGTGCTTAGATTCAGACACGCCCCTCATCCTCCCAGGAAAGCGGTCATGAAGCTCGCCATCCTCTCCCGTTCCCTGCGCGCCTACTCGACGCAGCGACTCAAGACCGCGGCGCTCGAGCGCGGCCACCAGGTGAAGGTCCTGGACACCCTGCGCTTCGGCATCGACCTCAGCTCGGACGAGCCCGATCTGATGTTCCGCGGCCGCCCCCTCTCCGGCTACGACGCGATCCTGCCGCGCATCGGCAACTCGGTGACCTACTTCGGCACCGCCGTGGTGCGCCAGTTCGAGCAGATGGACGTCTACACGCCCAACACGGCCGCCGGGATCATGAACTCGCGGGACAAGCTGCGGGCCACCCAGATCCTCTCCCGGCACGAGATCGACATGCCCGCCACCGTGTTCGTGCGCAACCGCGGCGAGGTCTCCACGGCGATCGACATGGTGGGCGGGGCGCCCGTGGTGATCAAGCTGCTCGAGGGCACCCAGGGCATCGGCGTGATCCTGGCGCCGACCAAGAAGGTGGCCGAGGCGATCATCGAGACGCTGCACGGCACCAACCAGCAGGTGCTCATCCAGCGGTTCGTGGAGGAGTCCAAGGGCAAGGACATCCGCGCGCTCGTGGTGGGGGACCGCGTGGTGGCCGCGATGCGCCGCAGGGCCCAGGGGGACGAGTTCCGCTCCAACGTGCACCGCGGCGGCACCGTGGAGCGCGTCGAGCTCTCGCCCGAGTACGCGGAGACCGCCGTGCGGGCGGCCCACATCATGGGCCTGCGGGTGGCGGGCGTGGACATGCTCGAGGGTGAGCACGGCCCGCTGGTCATGGAGGTGAACTCCTCCCCGGGGCTGCAGGGCATCGAGGCCGCCACGGACCTGGACGTGGCCGGCGCGATCATCGACTACGTGGCGGACCAGGCCGGCTTCCCGGACATCGACGTGCGCCAGCGCCTGGCCGTGTCCACCGGGTACGGGGTCGGTGAGATCACCGTGCACGCCGGCTCCGGGTGGGTGGGCCAGTCCATCGAGGACTCCGGGCTGCTCGCGAAGGACCTGCAGGTGCTCACCCTGCACCGCGGCACCTCCGTGTTCCCCAACCCCGCGGACACCAAGGTCCTCGAGGAGGGCGACCGGCTGCTCTGCTTCGGCAAGACCGAGAACATGCGGGCCCTCATCCCCGCCCGCGCCCGCCGCCCCAAGCGCGTGCGGAAGCTGCCGGCCACCCCGATCCTCGCCTCCGTCGCCGAGGAGGCCCCGGCGCCCGAGGCGTCCGCCGACGACGCCTGAGCGCGGGCGGGGGGCTCAGCGGGCCGGGGCGAACGCGCCGATGCCCGTGAGGTGCCGGCCGAGCGTGAGCTGGTGGACCTCGTCCGTGCCCTCGTAGGTGCGCACGGACTCGAGGTTGTTCGCGTGGCGCAGCGGCGAGTACTCCAGGGTGATGCCGTTGCCGCCGAGCATCTCGCGGGCGTCCCGGGCGATCCCGATGGCCACGCGGCAGTTGTCCAGCTTGCCGGCGGAGATCATGGCGGGGGTGAGCGGGCCGGCGTCCTTGGCGCGGCCGATCTGGTGCGCCAGCAGGTAGCCCTTGCCGATGGCCACGGCCATGTCCGCGAGCTTGGCCTGCGTCAGCTGGTGGGAGGCCAGCGGCACCCCGAACTGCTGCCGCTGCATCGCGTAGTCGAGGACGGCGTCGAAGGAGTCGCGGGCGGCGCCCATCGCGCCCCAGATGATCCCGTAGCGGGCCTCGTTGAGGCATTGGAAGGGGCCCTTGAGCCCGACGGCGGAGTCGGCCGGCAGCATCGCGGAGGCGGGCAGGCGCACGCCGTCGAGGTGGATCTCGCACTGCACCGAGGCCCGCATGGACAGCTTCTGGGTGATCGCCTCGGCGCTGAAGCCGGGGGTGTCCGTGGGGACCACGAAACCGCGCACCCCGCGCCCGTCGCCGGGCTCACCGGTCTGCGCCCAGATGATGGCGACGTCGGCCAGGGTGGCCAGGCCGATCCAGCGCTTGACCCCGTCGATCACCCAGTCGCCGCCGGTCTCCTGGCGGGCCGTCGTCGTCATGGAGGCCGGATCCGAGCCCGCCCCGGGCTCGGTGAGGCCGAAGCAGCCGACCGCCTCGCCGGCGGTCATGCGCGGCAGCCACTGCGCCTTCTGCTCCTCGGAGCCGTGCTTGTGGATCGCGCCCATCGCGAGCGAGCCCTGCACGGACACGAACGTGCGCAGGCCGGAGTCGCCGGCCTCGAGCTCCTGGGCGGCGAGGCCGTACTCCACCGCCGAGCGGCCGGGCATGCCGTGGCCCTCGTAGGGCATGCCGAGCACACCGAGGCGGCCCAGCTCAGGGACGATCTCGCGCGGGAACACCGCGTCGTCGTACCAGCGGGCGATGTGCGGGCGGATGTGCTCGTCCACGAAGCCGCGCACCTCCAGTGCGACGGCCTTCTCCTCGGCGGAGAACAGGGAGTCCAGGCCGACGACGTCGGCGCGGCCGAGGAACGAGTCGGCCTCGGCGTGGAACGGGGTGGTCATGGCGGGGGTCCTCTCTGCGGGGGTGGTCAGTGGGCGTCGAGCCAGGTGTTGACGGCCGCCGTGTCCGCGCCGAGCGCGGGCGGAGCGTGGCGCGGGTGCGCGATGGGCGGATTCCACTGCACCGGGTGGCGGAACTGCCGGCCGGCGGGGGCACCGGACCGGTCCTGGACCTCGACGGTTGGTTCGAGGCCGAGGGACTCGGCCAGCTCGACGCCCTCGGCGACGGTGGACACGAGGCCGACCGGGAGCCGCTCGGCCTGCAGCACGTCCCGCCAGTGGGCGGCCGTCTGGGCGGAGAGCGCGTCCTCCAGGGCGGTGCGCAGCTCTTCACGGTGCTCCACGCGGTCCGTGTTCGTGGTGAAGCGCGGGTCCTCGGCGAGCTCGGGGACGCCGAGGGCCGCGGCGAAGGTGCGGAACTGCGCGTCGTTGCCGATGGCGACGGCGAGCGGCGCGTCCCGGCACGCCAGCAGCTGGTAGGGGGCGATCGAGGGGTGGTCGTTGCCCATCCGCCGGGGGACGACGCCGGCGCCGAGCCATGCCTGGCCCTGGTTGGCGAGCGCCCCCTGCAGCGAGGAGAGCAGGTTCAGCCGCAGGTGGGCGCCCTCCCCGGTGCGCTCGCGGCGCAGCAGGGCGGCGAGCACGCCGGCGGTGAGGTCCTTGGCCGTGAGCACGTCCACCAGGGCAACGCCCGCCTTCATCGGGGCGTCCGGTTCGCCGGTGATGCTCATGAGCCCGCCCGCGGCCTGGACGATGAAGTCATAGCCGGGCAGGTCCCGGCCCTCGCGGTCGCCGAAGCCGGAGACGGCGGCGTAGACCACGGACGGGTTCTCCCGCGCGACGTCGTCGTAGCCCAGGCCGAGGCGCTCCATGGTGCCGGGCTTGAGGTTGTGGACCACGACGTCGGCCCGGGCGGCCAGGGCGGCGGCCCGCCTCTGGTCCTCGGGGTCCTTCAGGTCCCAGCCGACCGACTCCTTGTTGCGGTTCACGGACTCGAAGTAGGTGGCGCCCGTCGTCGAGCGGGGCGGGGTCCAGCCGCGGGTGTCGTCGCCGCGCTCGGGGTGCTCCACCTTGATGACGCGCGCCCCGAGGTCCGCCAGCGTCATGGTGGCGAGCGGGCCGGCGAGGACACGGGAGAAGTCCGCCACGAGGACGCCGTCGAGGGGGAGCGAGGAAGCGGCGGTGGGGGGCGGTGACATGGAGGGCTCCTGACGGTGGGAAATGTCACGGTGCTGCCCTCCATCCCACCACCGTGATTTCATTCGGTCCAATGCTTCTTGTTCGTCGTATTGATGAGCGCGAAGCAAAGATGCGGTCGGCGTGTGGTGCCGCCGTTCAGAAGGGAGGGCCCATGGAGGTCCATCATGCGCGGGCGTTCCTGGCCGTGGCCGAGGAACTCCACTTCGGCCGGGCAGCCCATCGGATGAACCTGACGCAGCCCGCGCTGAGTCGGCTCGTGAAAGGGCTGGAGCGCAGCCTCGGGGTGGCCCTGTTCGAAAGGACGACGCGGAAGGTGGCGCTGACGCCCGCAGGGGAGGCGCTTCTCGAGGTGGCCGAGGACCTCGTGCGTGACTCCGAGCGGGCCGAGGAGGTGGTGCGCGGCGCGGTGTCGGGAGAGACCGGGCGGGTGCGCCTGGGCTTCGCCAGTGCGTCCGCGATCCGGCCGGTGGCGCGGCTCGCCCGTGAGGTGCAGTCGCGGGCGCCGGGGCTGCGGCTCGAGTTGGAGAGCGCGCACTTCTCACCGCAGGGGCTCGAACGGGTGCTCGAGGGGGAGCTCGATCTGTGCCTCGGCCGGTGGGACTACCTGCCGCCCGCCGTCGACGCGCTGGTGCTCGCCCAGGAACGTCTCGTGGTCGCGTTGCCCCCGGGGCATCGGCTGTGGGGCGCCGCGACGGTGGCGCTCGCGGACCTTGCCGAGGACCGCTGGATCACCATCCCCGGCGGGCCCGCCTCTGCGCTGGGCGCCCGGCTGCCGGCCCTCGCTCGGGCTGCCGGCTTCGTGCCGCGCGTCGCGCAGCAGGCCCCGGACTCGTGGTCGCAGGTGGTGCTCGTCGACGCCGGCGTCGGGCTGGCCCTGACCGTGGACTCGGTGCGGGAGAACATCCGTGGCGAGGCCGTGGGCTGGGCAGTACTGGAGGACGCCGGACCGCCATTGGACGTGCAGCTGATCTGGCGGGGCGACCGCGGGGAACCCGCCGTCGCGCGCGTGGTGGACATCGCAGCGGCCCTGTTCGGTGGTGACGGACCAGCCGATGACGGCGGCCGTCAGGGCGCTGAGAGGCTGAGCTGACCAGCGACGCGGGCCGCGCGCAGACGCTGTCAACCTCGCCGTCCCCAGATGCGGGGCGGTTGTCCACAGGAGTTGTCCACAGATGTGGAGGGTGTGGACGACGGTGTGGACAGCGTTGTGCCAGACGCTGTGACGGAGGCGCGAAAGGGCCGTCTGTCAAGTCGGGAACCGGGTGCCGGTGGGCGGGAGGGAAACTTTCCCCACAGGCTGTGCGATCGCATCGTCGCAGGTCAGAGCGCGGTCGAGGCGGGAATGGGGGAGTTGTCCCCAGCGTGGTCCCCAGGGGATCCACACGACACGCCGCTGAATCCACATGTTGTCCACACGTGCTGTGGGAAACGCGGTTGCTCCGCCTCCCCGCCGCGCGTAGTGTCCCGTGGTATCCCCAACGCGAGGGCGGGTATTGGCCGCAGGTGACCACTGACAGGCGCGCATCCGCTCAGAGCGTCGCCCGGGGTCCGTCGCGCGTCCGCCAGCAAGGGGAAGTGCGGCGGCACGGGCGGGGAGTGCAAGAGGAATCGGGGCCGGGAAGACCGGCCGAGGGCCGTCGTCGTGCGGGCTGTGGGAAGGGAGTCTCCGGAAGTTGACTGAAGACTACGGAGACTCGGGCTCCTACGACGGCGGCCGTTCCTCGGAGCGATTCCTCCCGCCCCAGGACCTGGAGGCGGAGCGCTCGGTGCTGGGCGGCATGATGCTCTCCAAGGACGCGATCGCGGACGTCGTCGAGCTGCTGCGCGGCCACGACTTCTACCGCCCCAGCCACGAGATGATCTACGAGGCGATCATCGACCTCTACGGCCGCGGCGAGCCCGCGGACGCCGTCACCGTGGCGGACCTGCTGAACAAGCGCCAGGAGCTCTCCCGCGTGGGCGGGCCCGCCGTGCTGCACGAGCTCATCCAGACCGTGCCCACCGCCGCCAACGCCAGCTTCTACGCGGAGATCGTGGCGGAGAAGGCCGTTCTGCGCCGCCTCGTCACCGCCGGCACCAAGATCACCCAGCTCGGGTATCAGGGCGACGGCGAGGTCGAGGAGATCGTCAACGAGGCCCAGTCCGAGATCTACAAGGTGGCGGAGAACCGCCAGTCCGAGGACTACGTGCGCCTCTCCGAGATCATGGAGCACGCGGTCGACGAGATCGAGGCCGCCGGCAACCAGGGGGAGGGCCTCACCGGCGTCCCCACCGACTTCTACGACTTCGACGAGCTGACCCAGGGCCTGCACGGCGGCCAGATGATCGTGATCGCCGCGCGCCCCGCCGTCGGCAAGTCCACCCTGGCCATCGACTTCGCCCGGGCCGCCGCCATCCACCACAACATGGCCACCGTGTTCTTCAGCCTCGAGATGGGCAAGAACGAGATCGCCATGCGCCTGCTGTCCGCCGAGGCGACGATCGCGCTGCAGGACCTGCGCAAGGGCACCATCCGGGACGACCAGTGGTCCAAGATCGCCGCGACCGTGGGGCGGCTGAACGAGGCGCCGTTCTTCATCGACGACTCGCCCAACATGACCATGATGGAGATCCGCGCGAAGTGCCGCCGGCTCAAGCAGAAGAACAACCTCAAGATGGTCGTGCTCGACTACCTGCAGCTCATGAGCTCGGGCAAGAAGGTCGAGTCTCGTCAGCAGGAGGTCGCCGAGTTCTCCCGTGCTCTGAAGCTCCTCGCGAAGGAGCTCGACGTGCCGGTGATCGCGCTGAGCCAGTTGAACCGTGGGTCCGAGCAGCGCACGGACAAGCGACCGCAGGTGAGCGACCTGCGCGAGTCCGGCTCGATCGAGCAGGACGCGGACATGGTGATCCTGCTGCACCGCGAGGACGTGTACGACAAGGAGTCCCCGCGTGCCGGTGAGGCCGACCTGATCGTGGCGAAGCACCGCAACGGCCCCACGAAGACCATTGTGGTGGGGTTCCAGGGGCACTACTCGCGGTTCTCGAACCTGGCCAGTGATGCGGGTGGGGCCGGGGGGTTCTGAGTCACGGGCGGGGTGACTTATTGTGAATTACCAGGGGCGCACGCCGGTCATGTTAGTGACGCGTTCAGCGACGATTTTATCAACCCCCGAGCAGAACCCCTCAACATAACGTCTAAATCGATTTACGTCCGACTTTGTGGCCTTGGCATTCTGCTCGCCGTGCGCAATCGTATTCCTGGCGTTCTGGAGTTCGTTGATATCTTTTCGGGCGGCCTTATTTCCGGCATTATTCCAGCTGATTTGTTGGGAGATTCGGTCAATTCCCAACAAGAGAAGAAGCTTATCAATCTTGTCGGGCCTGGGGGTTGTAAAATCTCGAGCCAGCGTAGTGGAGTCAAATCCCGGGTTGATGGACTTGAGGGCCTCCTCTAACACCCCCTCAAGGTATGCTTCAAAGTGGGAGTTAAGTAGCATGATTGCCCCCCGACGTGCAACCTCAATACCCTGGGTGGGGCCCCGCTTCCCCCCGTCTTTAATCTCGTAAGTGCATCGAGATCGTCGAGGTCTGCAAGTTCGGCCTGAAGGCGGCTTAGTGCGACAGAGCTTGCCATGCGGGAAGGCTAGCTCGCGGATGGCCGTCTGGCTATGTCGGACCTAGAGCCTGTCCTGTAAGTTCTCGGCGTGGCACCGGTGGCCGTCCTCCGGAGGTGGGTTGACTGTGCTGATGGTTGGTCGTGGAGAGCTGACGGACAAGGCCTGGGCGCGGATCGCGCCGCTGCTGCCGCCGGATGGTGGGGGCCGGCGATGGCGTGATCACCGGCAGGTGATCAACGCGATCCTGTTCAAGCTGCGCACCGGCGTCCCGTGGCGGGATGTGCCCGAACGCTACGGGCCGTGGAAGACCGCGCACGAGCGGCTGCGACGCTGGACGGTGGACGGGACCTGGCAGAAGATCCTGGACGAGGCAGTCGTCAAGGACGACGCGGTCGGCGAGGTCGAATGGGTCCTCTCGGTCGACTCGACCGTGGTGAGGGCTCATCAGCACGCCGCCGGGGCCCGTAAAAAGGGGGCTGCTCTGACCCGGTCGAGGCCATCGCTGTGGACGGAGAACACCTGGGCCGGTCCCGGGGCGGACTGAGCAGCAAGATCCACCTGGCCGTCGACGGACGAGGCCTGCCGATTAGCGTGCTCTGCACCCCGGCCAGGCCGGAGACAACCCCCACTTGGTGCCGCTGCTGGACCAGCTCCGGGTGCGCCGTGCCGGGCCGGGCCGGCCCCGCACCCGGCCGGAGGCGGTGATCGCGGACAAGGCCTACTCCCACCCCTCGACCCGGCAGGCGATGCGGGCCCGCGGGGTGCGGTTCACCAGCCCGGAGAGATCCGGCCAGATCGCCCGACGCCAGGCCAAGGGCTCGGCTGGCGGACGGCCGCCGGCCTTCGACTAGGACGAGTACAAGCGGCGCAACGTCGTGGATCGGGCCTTCGCCCGGCTCAAGCAGTTCCGCGACCTAGCCACCCGGTACGCCAAGCGCGCCGCCTACTACGCCGCCGAACTCACCATCGCAGCCATCGTCCTCTGGCTCCGATGAACTTGCAGGACAGGCTCTAGGCCTCAGTACGCCTTGGCCTCCATCCAGGCGAGGACATCGAAGACCCGGAGCACCGAGACCTCGGTGGGCAGTGACGCCGCCGAATGGTGGGACGCGAGTCGCTTCCAGAGGGTCCTGTCTTGAGCCGAGAACTCCGCATGGAGCAGCTGACGCCCCACGTGGGTGTCCTGCCGCGTCTCACAAAAGACGGTCCGGCGCAGGTCGGAGTCGATGATCGGGAAGAGACGCGGCCGCTTGCGGGCAACCAGCTTGGAGGCGATTGTCGGGCCGATCTTCGGCAGGGCTTTCAGCGCCTCATAGAGTTCGTACACCGGTGCCATGTCCTTGCCGGACGGCTCCGGGTCGACGTCGATGAAGTCCCGGTCCGGGCCGACGGCCTCCAGTAGCCCAGCGAAGTGCACCCTCTGGGTGATGAGCAGATGCACGACGGCACGACCTGGCACTGGCGTGTTCAGCAGGGCGGCGGAGGCGACGTCGTCGGAGGTGAACATGTTCGCGGACCCTTCGCGCGTCCCGCTCGGGTCGAACCCGTCCCATTGGCTGCCGATGAACTTGCCGGACGTGAAGTAGTGGCCGAGGAGGTCGACGGCACGCTCAGTCTGATCGGAGACGACGGTGCGGGGCAGGTGTAGCTGGGGTGCGGTCATGGCCTCCTCTTCCCATAGAAGGCGTCACGATGATTGTGGCTGAGGGCGCATCGCAGCGGAAGGATGATCAGGAGTCCTCGGCAGAATGGGGTCCCATGGAGTCCACCCAGCCCGTCCCCGAGCCCTTCGTCCTCTCCCTCGGGGCCGTCCTCGCCGCCGCCGGTCTCGACCCGCACGACGTCCTGGCCATCCGTCACACCTATAAGGAGTCGGGGCTGCCATCGCGGGCGGCGGCTACGCCGGAGCGCGTGCTCGCCTACACGCGGGAGCAGCACCACGTGGGGAAGTTCCCGAAGGAGCCAGCCCGCCACTGGCTGATCTTCATGGGGGAGGGCGGGCGTCGTTCTCGCCTCACCGCCGTGTACGAGAACCGTGGGGAGGCCGTGGCTGAGCGCACGGAGCGGCACCGGTACTACGACGTTGCGCCGGTGCCGCTGCTGGCCTCCCTCGAGGAGCGCCTGGTGGTGGAGTGGTCCGCAGACCCCGTGAACTGGGCCAAGCGCGGCCCCCTGGCGGCGCGGTTCCCCGTCCTCGAGATCGCCGACCCCACCACCGAGGCGTTCCCCGGCTTCGACCACGTGCTGCTCAGCTACGGGGACCTGCAGTCAATGGTGACCGAGACCCGCTACGCAGGCTGGCGCACCGCCCTGGAGGCCGTACGCGGGATCTACCTGATCGCCGACGAGTCCGGGGGCCAGTGCTACGTCGGCAAGGCCGACGGCGAGCGTGGTGTGCTCGGACGGTGGGAGGCCTACGCCCGTGACGGGCATGGCGGGAACGTCGCCCTCCGGGATGCCCTGGAGCTCGACCCCAACCAGCCGGAGCGGTACACGTTCAGCCTGTTGCGCGTGTTCGGCTCCAATACCCCGCAGGCCCAGATCGACGCCGCCGAGAAGCACTACAAGGACGCTCTGATGACGCGCCGGTTCGGGCTGAACCGGAACTGAACGGACTTCGTTGTCCTGGGGGAGAGGGCGAAGGTCAGACGGGGGATGGAATGCCCACCCACGAGCACACGGGGCATCTGCAAGCCGCCCGAGCGGCCATGCTCTCGAAGGCGCGCCATGGGGCCTGAGATGTGAGGATGTGGGCATGGGAGACACTCGGGGGAGAACTCAACAGGACGTCGTGCGCTTCTGGCAGCTGCAGGAGCTCTTCGATCCCCAGCCGCTGCCTAAGCCGACTCCACGGACGACGCCTCCCCTTGGCCGGCGGGTGACGGCCTGGCGGCCTGAGGACGGCGACGCCGCGCTGCCCTGGAAGCGGCTCACCCCGCCGCCCCCCACGAAGAGGGGTGTGGCCCGTGAATGGCGCCACACGCTCTATCTCGGGGTCTACGCACTGGAGGACGCATACGAGACCCTGCACGCGATGTTCCCCGCTGACGACGACGCCTACGACGAACGGCCCGGGCGGAAGAGCGCGGCTGCAGGAGCGCTCGTCGATCAGGACGGGCGCTTGATCGGGGGCTCAAGCATCCTCTCCTCCGCGCTGTGGGGGATCGGTCAGATCCGCCAGGCGAGGGCACTCGCCAGCATGCAGATCAAGGGCTTCGAGGCGGCCGGGGAGGCCTTCACGGCCGACGTGGACAGGGCGGCGGGCGTGCCGGACGATGACGCCTTCGGGGTGCAGCCCGTGCTGGACTCGGCGCTGCTCATGGCGCTCCTGCAGCTGGCCCATCGCGTGGCCGGCGTGCAGGACGTCCAGGCGCTCGCGAAACACGAGGTCCTCATATCCAGTCAGGTCGTGGCCGCGACGGCAGGCGAGACGACTCCTGAGATCGACTTCCTCAACAGCTTCTTCATCTCCGACCTCCGCCGCGTGGGCGACGCGATCGCGCAGGGTGACGTAGGGCCTGCCCTTGACGCCTACCTCACTCCAGACGGGGACATCGACGTCCAGCAGCGCATTGATGTCGTCGCGCGGCCCGAGGTCGTCGAGGCGGGCGTGGAGCCCGTCCGCGTCCCACCCGGACGATGGCCCGCGAATCCTCGTCACGCGCTCGCCCGCAGCCAGCAGTTTGCGGTCAACCATGCGCTGAACGAGTTGGCAGGCGGTCCAGGTCTGATGGGTGTGAACGGCCCACCCGGAACCGGCAAGACGACGATGCTCAGGGACATCCTGGCGTCCAACGTCGTCGAACGAGCACGCCGATTGTCGGCGTTTGAGAACCCACTCGACGCCTTCACCGAACGCACCCATGAGTGGACCGGCGAGGGCAGGATGCGACGACGGGTGCGCGAGCTCCGGCCTGAGGTGGTCGGCTTCGAGATGGTGGTGGCCTCGGCGAACAACGCGGCCGTGGAGAACATCTCCGAGGAGATTCCACATCGAAGCGCCATCACGGACAGCCGACACGTGGATGCGGACTACTTCGCCGAACTGGCCACCGCCGCCTTGGGTGGGAGCCGCGGGGAAGAGGACGCCCTGGGCGACGAAGGGGCGACGTCGGAGCCGCCGGGCACCTCGCGCCTGGAGGGCTGGGGACTGGTCGCCGCACGACTCGGCAACAAGGGCAATCGTGCGCGTTTCCGCGATGCCGTGTTCTTCGACGGGTCCGCCGGCCCTCAGGGCGAGCAGGTTCGGGGCCTTGACACCATGCTGCGCGAGTGGGCCGCCTCCCCGGAGCCGCAGGCCCAGTGGAGTGCCGCCCGTATGGCGTTCCAACACGCATTGGACAGGGTGGACCACGGTCTCGCGTCGCGACACGCGGCTTCACGCAGGGCCACGAGACGGGAAGTGGAACAGTGCAAGATCCGTGAGGGCGAACAGCGCCTCGCCCTCCTGCGCCAGGATCAGGAGGACTGTCATGCCGACGCCGAGAGACGGCGTCGTGAGGCAGCCGAGGCAGAGGCGGACACCCGGAAAGCGCGAGACGCGCTCGACCTCCACCGGGACGCCAAGCCGGGGATCTGGCAGAACGTCGCCACCTTCGGCGCCGCGGGCCACGAGTGGCGTGAGACCTATCAGCCCTTGCTGGAGGGGTGGAGAGCAGCAGGCGCCGCTGGCTCGGCGCTGGCTGACGACGTGCGGGCGGCGGAACATCGCCTCGGCGAACTGGATAAGGAGGTGGCCAGGGCCGAAGATACGCTCGCCCAGACGCGCGCTGATCTCTCCCACCTAGAGGCCGCTGTCCAGGATGACAAGGAGCGATTCTGCGCTCGGCATCCCGACGAGATCACCGGACCGGAGAAGCGGGAGACGACCACGCCATGGCTGGATAAGGAGATCGAGGAGGCCAGGGCCGATCTCTTCTTGTCCGCGCTCGACCTGCATCGATTGTTCATCGCTGGCGCGGCCAGTGAGCTCCGCCCCGCCTTTCAGGCGGCCATGGAAGTCATGGCCGGTGGAGCACCGCGGGATCTCGAACCGGAGAAGCGTCGGGCGGCATGGCAGGTGTTCTTCCTGCTGGTACCGCTGGTCTCGACCACGTTCGCGTCCTTCGAGCGGATGTTCACCGGCATGGGACGGGAGTCGATTGGCTGGCTGTTCATCGACGAGGCGGGCCAGGCCCCACCCCAGTGCGCGGCGGGTGCGATCTGGCGGGCAAGCCGCGCCGTCGTGGTGGGCGATCCGCTTCAGCTCGAACCCGTCGTGACCATCCCGGTGACCGTCTCGCTGAGCCTGGCGAAGGCACACGGCGTCTCGGGGACGTGGATCGCGCCGCAGTCCTCCGTGCAGCGACTCGCCGATCGTGTCTCCCCGTACGGCACCACCCTTCCGCAAGGCGAAGAGGACGTCTGGGTGAGCTCGCCGCTTCGGGTGCACCGGCGATGCGACGCCCCCATGTTCACCTTGAGCAACGACCTCGCCTACGGCGGACTCATGGTCTCCGGGGTGACACGCGGTGGCCCGGACAAGGACATGTACCAGAGGATAGGGGACGCGGCAGTCTTCGCGAGTGCGTGGATGGACACTCCGGCGCGGGTTCCAGGCACCCACCTCCAGCCCAACCAGATAGAGCGTGTCAGGAGAGGCATCGAGGTGTGTGCCGCCAAGGGGATCCCCTATGGCGAGATCATTGCGATCTCCCCGTTCCGTGAGGTCGCTGATGCACTTCGCGGGCTTGGTGATGACTACCCCGGCCTGACCGCGGGCACCATCCACACGGCCCAGGGCCGGGAGGCCGACGTGGTGTTCTTCGTCCTGGGTGGGGCCCCCGACAAGCCCGGCGCGCGCAGTTGGGCCTCGAGTCGCGTCAATCTGGTCAACGTGGCCGTGAGCAGGGCGAAACGACGTCTCTACGTGATCGGTGACCGGGGGGCGTGGTCTCAGCACAATTTCTTCCGACAGATGGCCGAAGCGCTGCCGACAGCACCGGAGCGGCGTGCCGCATATGAGGCGGAGGGGTGAATCGCATGTCAGGTCTGGGCCGTAGGTCCGCGGGCCCCGTCACCAGGGAGGACGGCACCCGCCTGCATGTCTTCGATTCCGGCGGCACCGGGCCCGCGCTCCTCCTCCTGCATGGCCTGGCCGGGTACGCGGGGGAGTGGGCGCAGGTCGCCGAGCGCCTGGCCGGGACCTGCCGGGTCGTCGCATTCGACCAGCGCGGCCACGGCGCCAGCACCCGGCGCCCTGCGGACCTGAGCCGCGAGACCCACGTGGGCGACGTCGTCGCCGTGGCCGACGCGCTGGGGCTGGAGACGTTCACCCTGGTGGGCCAGTCCATGGGCGCGCACACCGCCCTGCTCACCGCGGCCGCCCATCCGGCGCGTGTGGCGCGGCTCGTGCTGATCGAGGGCGGCGTCGGCGGGGAGGGGCCCGAGGCCACTGCCGGTGTCATCGACTGGTTCCGTGCTTGGCCCGTCCCCTTCGCCACCGCGGACGACGCCGTCGCCCACCTCGGCGGCGGACCTGCCGCCCGGGTGTGGGCCGAGGGGCTCGAGGAAACGGACGCGGGCTGGGTGTCGCGCTTCGACGTCGACGTGCTGGAGGCCGCCCTGCGGCTCCTCCACGAGCGGGCCCGGTGGGAGGAATGGGTACGGATCGCCGCGCCCACGCTGCTGATCACCGGGGAGGACGGGTACGTGCCCGCGGGGGAGCTGGACGAGATGCGGCGGCGGCGCCCGGAGGTGCGGCACGTGCAGGTGCCCGGCGCGGGGCACGACGTGCACCTGGACGCGCCGGAGCGGGTGGCCGAGCTCGTGCGGGGGTTCGCGGCCTGATCGATCTGCGGCAGGATCACCCCATGGGCCACAAGCAGATCCTGCACGACGGGCTGCGCCGCCAGCGTGCGGCCCTCCTGCAGAAGCTCGAGGGCCTCAGCGAGCGCGACGCCCGCCTGCCGCGCACTCCCACCGGCACCAACCTGCTGGGACTGGTCAAGCACGCCGCCGTCATCGAGCTGGAGTACTTCGGCGAGACGTTCGGCCGCCCCGCCGAGGTGCAGCTGCCCTGGGCGGCGGCGGGGCAGCCGGAGGAGGACAACCTGGACATGTTCGCCGCCGAGGGTGAGTCCCTCGAGGAGGTCCTCGAGTTCGCCCGCCGCTGCTTCGCCCACGCGGACGCGACCATCACGGCCCTCGGCGCCGACGCCCCCGGGCGGGTGGCGTGGTGGCCCGACGACAAGGCGGAGGTCACGCTCGCGCAGATCATCGCGCACGTTGCCCTGGACGAGGCCCGGCACGCCGGCCACGCGGACATCCTGCGGGAGCAGATCGACGGGCAGGCCGGTCTGCGCTCCCCGGGGAACAACCTGCCCCCGTGGGACGCCGACCGCTGGGCCGCCCACGTGGACCGCCTGGCCGCCATCGCGGAGGGGAGCGGCGGGCCGGGCCGGAACTGAAGGCACATGCCTCCCATGCCGGTTCTTGGCCTACGGTGTGGCCATGACGAGTACTCCCGCTGCCGCCGTACCCCCTGCCCTCCAGCGCTCATTCGACGCGTGGGCTGCCGCAGGCAGGCCCGCCGACGAGCCCACGCGCTGGTCCTTCGACCACTGGAGGGCCCACGTGCCCGACCTGCCCGCCTGCCTCGAGCGCGAGCCGCTGACCCGCGCCGTCGTCACCGGCTACGCCGCGAAGGTGACCGCTGAGGACCGCGCCGTGCAGCGGGACGCCTTCATCGCCGCGATGGTGTGGGGGTACGGACGGGTCGGTTACGGCCCCTCCCGGGTGGAGCGCATCATGACGCAGCCCGGGTTCGAGGATCAGCTCGCCGACGTCACCCGCATCACCCTCGAGCAGGGCGGGTCCGCGGCCTTCGAGCACATCCGGCAGCAGCGCAAGAGCGGGGCCGGCTGCCTCAAGCACCTCGGCGCGGCCTTCGGCACCAAGTACCTCTACTTCCTCACCAAGGCCCACCGGGAGTCCGACATCGCCCCCATCCTCGACTCCGTGGTGCGCGCCTGGTTCGCCGAGCATGTGAAGGACGTCGACGTCCGGATCGGCGGCGGCTGGACCTATCCCCGCAAGTACGCCACGTATGTGGAGACCATGCAGGCGTGGGGTGAGGAACTCAAGATCCCGGCCGACGACGTCGAGCGGCTCATCTTCCTCCAGCAGCAGGACGCCACCCAGGAGCCCTGGCGGGAGAGCTGGAGTTTCGCCCCCGCGGACCCGGAGGCCGGCGAGCTGCTCGAGGCCCTCCGCCTCGCGCTGGCCGACCTGGGCGCCGGGGACGACGCCGAACCCCACCTGCAGGCTCTGGAGGATGTCATCGCCGATGCGGAGGACCGGGCGCCCGACGAGGCGTGAAACCTCGCCCTCCGGAGTGTCGGCCGGCAGAGGTGGGCGTGTCGCATGCTCGACGCGGCACTGGCTGACGCGTGGCCTGGCCATGGGCTGTCGGCGGCGGTTCTCATCGACGGTTGGGCCTGTTCCCGGGGCACGGCGGGCTCCGGCTCCTCACTGGAGGTGCGGCTCAGTGGCGGAGGCACTGGCCGAGTGTCTGAGGCAGCTCCTCTCTCCGTTTGCGGGGGAATCCCGCACCTGACCCGTACAGAACCCGGCTTACAGCCGGTTCCCCCGGCACGATGGATTCATGACCCGCTTGGTCTCCGGAGACTCCCTCACGCTCGACCTCGCGCCGGAGGACCCCGCCGACCTCCTCGCCCGCCTGCGCGTGGCCGGGGTCGAGATGAACGAGTGCGCTGAGCGCCTGATCGCCGACCCGCGGATGCGTGTCGAGGGGTTGATCCGGGTGACCGTCGTCGAGCGCACGCTCGCTGCTGCGCGACGCCATTGACGACACCACGGACCCAGAGCGGCTCGCCCGTCTCGACGTGGCCACCGCCCAGCGGCTCACCGTCAAGAATGCGCGTGCCCGGAGGCGGCTGGGAGTGTAGAGGGGAGTGAGGTCAGTCCAGTGGTCCCGTCACCCCCACCCCCCGTAAACGCCCATGTCAGAGCGGGGGCAACGCACCGTAGCCGGTGTGCTCCGGCAGGTAGCGCCCCCTTCCGTCCCGCCGCATATCCCTGGGTGGATGACCCGGTGCAGACTTTGACCGTCTCCTCCAGGAAAGGACAGGTTCATGGCACTCACCCAACGCATCAAGGAGCTCCGCACCCGCAACGGGCTCTCCCAGGCCGCGCTCGCGGACCGGCTGCACGTCTCCCGGCAGGCAGTGACGAAGTGGGAGGCGGGACGCGGCATCCCGGACGTGGACAACCTGCGGGCGATGGCGGCCCTGTTCGGTGTCAGCGTGGACCATCTGCTGGACGGCACCGGAGACGACGCGACGCCCGCCGTGCTACGGCATCCTGTGGACGTCGCCTCCCTCGAGCCGTACAAGCCGGCCGGCCGACCCCTGGGCGCGAAGAGTCACCGGGCCGTGCGCGAGGGGTTCCCTGACGCGGTCATCTACCCCCTCGCGCGGATGCGGTCCAATAACCGGGTGCAGGAGTTCCTCGAGTGGGGGCTGATGCTCGCCTTCGACACCCCCTACGGCCTCTTCGGTCTCAGCGACAGCCTCAGCAACCGGGACGCCTACTACCTGGTGGAGGAGAAGAACCGCCACGTGCTCGCTCGCGTCACGCCCAAGGCCGTCGAGGGCAAGGAGCTGCCGGAACCCGTCGAGGGCCGCATGTTCACCGTCGGGGCGGACCGGTTCCGTCGAACGAGCCGGCCCCTCTGACCAGGCCGGGGCTGGCGAACTGCTCCTCCGGTCGCTGCCTCGGTCCTGGATGTGCAGGCCGAACGGATCGTGGACCTGCGTGACGCCGCCGCACTTGCGATCCTCGGCATCGACCTCGCCGACGCCTGGAGGAGGCCGGTGCGCACGAGCTGATCGACCCGTCTCGCACGGTCCCCGGGCTGTGGCACCTCACCCTGTTCCGGCGGAACGAGGGCGGAGTGTCCCGAGGGCCGGTGGATCCTGGCGCGGTGAGGGGTCAGCGATCTATCGCCAGGGTGCCTACCGTGTCCAGGACCCTCCGTAGGCTCGAGGCGCAGTCGGGGTGGATGTCCCGGCCGAAGAGAGGACATTGGCATGATCACCAAGGCGGGGCTCATCGCGGCCGCTTCCCATGCTCTGCAGAACGGTCCCCAGCTGCTCGCGCGCGTTGAGGGCGGCGGTGTGGTCATCGGTGGGCGTGGCGGCGAGGTCGTGCCGGATTCGACCGGGCTGTACGCGGTCGTCGCGCAGGATCCTGACGCAGTGTGGGCCGAGCTGCGATTGGACACGTCTGTCAGTCGAGGCGGCGTGCTTTACATCGGCAAGGCCGAGGGCAGCCTGCGGGCCCGCCTGGAACGCAAGCATTTCGCGGACGGCGGCACCGCGCACTCCACTCTGCGCCGCACCCTGGCCGCACTCCTGGTGGATCGGCTGGACCTGGAGCCGGTCGCCGTCGCCTCCGCGGGACGATTCACCCTCACCCCGGAGAGCGGCGAGCAGCTGACCACCTGGATGCGGCGTCACCTCGCCATCTGTGTGTGGCAGGCGCCCGCCGGGTTCGCGGAAATGGCACCGCTCGGGGGCATTGAGAAGCCTGTGATCGACACGCACACCCCGCCGTTGAACCTCACCTACGGCGGCACCACCCCCGACGCACAGCTGCTCCGCCAGCGCATCCGGAAGGCCCGCACGGCCATGGCGGAGCGGGCGAAGCGTGGTGTGGATGCGGTGGGGGCCGATTCGTCGGCGCGCGCGACCGTCGGCGACTTGTTCCGCCGCCGCCCCCGCCAGTACGGGCTGCGGGGAAGCGTCGGTCTCTGGGAGGAGCTCGCTGAACGGCTCGACGACACCCCCATGCCCACCAGTGAGTATGAACTCGGCCGGCTCCTGCACGATGCGCTCGAACGCTCCCTCGAGGGGGCCGAGCCTTACGAGGAGGGCAAGGTCAACGTGGAGCGGTTCAACCGCGGAGGCATGAGTCAGGGCCTCGTCCACCTGCCCTGGTGGGAGGACCAGGCCATCCCCCTCCTCCTCGACCGCTGGGGAGCCTGGGCGGACACCCAGGGTCTCCTCGGCCCGGAGGACTACATCGGGAGCTGGTGACCCAGCATAGGGGGGTACCTGCCGCCGTCCTCGATGGCCTCCTTCGCCACCGGCTGGGTGACGTGGGGGCTCATAGGGAAGGGCCACGCGCTGCCGGTGGGCAGCGCAATGAGCTCCGCGCGGTCCGCGCCGACGGGGTCGAGACGGGTGATGGCGACGGTCATGGGGCGAGGGTGGGCGCCGGCATCATGGGCCCCTCCCCACCCGGACCTCTTCCGAGTCCGGCGCAATGCATACATCCATGCATGCATCTGATTATTCTTGCCCGCATGACTCCACTCTCCGACCCCTTATGGGGCAGTCGTGCCACGGCTGCCGGCCGCCTGGCCCACGACGTCGCCTGGCGCATCGTCCGCGGTGAGATCGCCGCGGGGGAGGTGCTCACCGAGGTTCAGCTCTCCTCGGAGGCCGGCATCTCCCGTACGCCGGCCCGGGAGGCCCTCCTCCAGCTCGAGCGCTGGGGCCTGGTGCGGCTCCTCCCCAAGAAGGGCGCGGCCGTGCAGGCCCTCACGCCGCAGAGCGTGGCCGACCTCACGGCCCTGCGCGGCCTCCTCGAGTCCACCGCCCTCGCCACGGTCGCCGCGCGGCCCGACGCCGTCGGGCCCCTCGTCGCCACGCTCACCGCCAACCTGGAGCAGCAGCGCGCCGCCCTGGACGCCGGCGACCTCGCTGCGTTCTCCGCGCTGGACGTGCGCTTCCACCGGGACGTGATCGCCACGTGCGGCAACGCCGCCTTCGACGAGGTCGTGCGCACCTTCGCCCCCCGCCTGGCCCGCCTCATCCACGCCGCCACCGGCGGATCCGTCGACGCCGCCCGCCGCCTCCTCGATGGGCACGCCGAGATCTGTGCGCAGCTGGCCTCCGGGCGCGCCGCAGACGCCCAGCGCGCCCTGCAGGCGCACCTCGACGCCGCGGGGACCGGCGTCGTCGTCCCCGGCCTGCCCCCGGTGGGCTCGTCCGAGGCGGGTGAACCCCGATGATCGAGGGCCTGCTGATCCTGCTGCTCTGCCAGCTGGCGGGCACGCTCGTGGCCGACACCCTGCACCTGCCGATCCCCGGGGCCGTGCTGGGCATGCTCCTGCTGCTCGGCCTGCTCGCGTGGCGCCGGCCGGCCGAGGACGCGGCGGTGATGACGGCGAGCCATCACCTGCTCCAGCACCTGCCGCTGCTGTTCGTCCCGGCGGGCGTCGGCGTCGTCGCGGTGCTGGGCCTCATCGGGGAACACCGGGCGCTGATGCTGGTCGGCTTCGTGGTGCCCTGGCTGCTGGGGCTGGTGGTCACCGCCGGCGTCGCCGCCCCGCTCGCCCGCCGCCTCACGGACAAGGAGGACGCATAGTGAACGCCGCCGAACTCACCGACTCCCTCGCCGAGGCCTGGGACGGGCTCCTGCACACACCGCTGTTCGGCATCGCGCTGACCCTCGCCGTCGCCGTGCTCTCCCGCCGCCTGTGGCTCGCCGCCCGGCAGACCGCCCTGCTCACGCCCGTGCTCGTGACGATCGTGCTGGTGGCGGCGTTCCTGGCCCTGACCGGCATCGACTACGAGACCTACATGATCGGCGGCAGCTACCTCACCTTCCTGCTCGGTCCCGCCACCGTGGCCCTCGCCGTCCCCCTGTACCGGGCCGGCCCGGACATCCGGAAGCTGCTGCTGCCGATCGCCGTCGGGGTCACCGTCGGCTCGCTGACCGCCATGGTGAGCGCCGTGCTGATCGTGCGGGTGATGGGCGGGGACGCCGCGCTGGCCGCCACGTTCGCCCCCAAGTCCGCGACGACGCCGATCGCCATGGCGGTGGCCGACGCCGGCGGCGGGATCGTCTCCCTCGCCGCCGTGCTCCCCGTGCTCACCGGCGTGCTCGGCGCCGTCTTCGCCCCCTGGCTGCTCGACCGGCTGCGCGTGCGCGACCCCCGCGTGCGCGGCCTGGCCATCGGCGTGAGCTCCCACGGCATCGGCACCGCCCGCGCCCTCGCCGAAGGCCCGAAGACCGGTGCGTTCTCCGCCCTCGCCATGGCCTGCTCCGGTGTGCTCACCGCCCTGCTGGCCCCGCTGGTGCTGGCGATGACGGGGTGAGGGGCCGGGCGGCCGCCTTACCGTGTCCGCCCCGCCTGCCACCCTGATCCTCTTCCTTCCCCGCGGGCCGCCCGCCGGCCCGCGCAGGCGCGGTGACGCGGCCCGGTCCTGCGAACGAGAGGACCCCACCCATGATGGGCCCGTCCCACGCGGCCACCGGCGCCGCGGCCTGGCTGGCGCTCACGCACTGGCAGTCGCCGATCGCCGTGCTGCACCTGCCCGCCGAACTCCAGCTGCTCGGCGCCGTGACCACCGCCGGCGCGGCCATGATCAGCGACTGGGACCACCCCCGCGCCACCGTCGTCCACGCCCTGCCGCCCCTGACCGAGTGGATGAGCCGCGGCATCCGCCACGTGGCCGGCGGGCATCGGCGCGGCACACACTCGCTGGTGGGGATCGCGGCGTTCACCGCCATCGCGGCGGCGGCCGCCTCCATCCAGGTGCCGATCGCGGGGCACGTCTACACGCCGGGGCAGGGGGTCATCGCCGCGTTCCTGGCGGCCGTGGCCGCCAAGGCCCTCCGACTGCTCCCGAACCGGGGATGGAGGGCCGCGTGGGCACTCGGCATCCTGGTCGCGGTGTCGGCGACCGTCCTCAGCGACGGGCTGTGGTGGATCCCCGCCTCCGTGGCCGTCGGCGTGAGCGTGCACATCCTCGGCGACGCCCTCACCAACAACGGGGTGGCCCTGCTCTGGCCGCTCAGCCCAGAGCCCCCCACTCGCCTGTGGTGGTGGCAGTCCTCCGGACGGTTCCGGCTCCCCCTGCTCGGCCGGACCGGGTCCTGGCGGGAGTGGCTGTTCGTCTCCGTGGTCACCGCGTTCACCGTGGTGCGCACGGTGCAGCTGGTCCCTCCCGCGGGCCGCGCGGTGGCCGCGCTGCTGTAGGGAGCGGATCCGTCGCCCCGGAACCGCCCCGCCATTGACCGTCCCCTCCCACCGCTGACAAGGTCGGGCCATGACCGCAGGAGCCTCCCGATGACCCGCGTCCACGTCCTTGCCACCGGCGGCACGATCGCCTCGCGCTCTGGCGAGGGGTCCGGGGCGACGGCCGGGGACTCCGCTGAGGTCCTGCTCGAGGGCATGGACGCGACCGCTGACGTCGAGGTCACCAGCGAGGATGTGATGACGGTCGGCAGCTACCGGCTCGGACTGCCGGAGCTGGCCACGATCGCCCGCGTCTCACGCGAGCGCGCGGAAGAACCCGGCATCGACGGCGTCGTCGTCACACACGGCACCGACACCATGGAGGAGACCGCGTTCCTCGCGGACCTGCTGAACGGCACGGACACCCCCGTCGTCTTCACGGGCGCCCAGCGCGCCGCCGACCACCCGGACACCGACGGACCCCGCAACCTCCGCCAGGCCGTCCTCGCCGCCGCTCACCCGAACGCTCGCGGACTCGGCGCCCTCGTCGCCTTCGACGGTGTGCTGCTCTCGGCGCGGGGCACCCGCAAGGGGCACACGATGGTCAGCCAGCCGTTCACCGGCGGCACGCTCGTGGGCACGACGCACGGGGATGAGTTCCGCCTGCACGCTCGCCCGCATCGACCCGGCACCCTCGACCTCCCGGACTCCGGGCTGGACGGCGTCCGCGTCGACCTGATCACCGCGTACCCGGGCGCGGACCCCGCGGCCCTGCCGTCCGCCGTCGATCGCGGCGCCCACGGCATCGTGCTGGCCGGCACTGGCCTGGGCAACGCCGGGCCCGGACACGCGGAGGCGGTGGCCGACGTCGTTGCGCGAGGGGTGCCCGTCGTACTGGCCACCCGCACCCTGGCCGGCCCCGTCCTCGGCGTCTACGGCCGCGGCGGCGGCGCGGACATCCTGGCTGCCGGCGCCGTGGCGGCCGGCGAGCTGACCCCGTTCCAGGCCCGCATCCTGGCCGCCGCCCTGCTGGCGCATCGGCCGGATCCCCACGAGTTTGCGGCGCGGTTCACCCGGCTGCGCTGACTCCACCCACGATTCCGAGGAGGAACCCCCATGGCGAAGAAGATCTACGTGAGCGTCGGCATCGATGTGGACGCGGTCGGCGGCTGGCTCGGCTCCTATGGCGGCGAGGACTCCCCCGGGGACATCTCCCGCGGCATGTTCGCCGGTGAGGTGGGTGTGCCGCGTCTGCTGCAGCTCTTCCAGCGGCGCGAGCTGCCGGTCTCCTGGTTCTGGCCGGGGCACTCGATCGAGACGTTCCCGGAGCAGTTCGACGCCGTCGTCGCCGCCGGTCACGAGATCGGCGTGCACGGGTACTCGCACGAGAACCCCATTGCCATGACCCGGCAGCAGGAGACCGAGATCCTGGACTACTGCACGGACCTGATCGAGCGCCGCTCGGGCACCAAGCCCGTGGGCTACGTGGCGCCGTGGTGGGAGTTCTCCAAGGTGACCAACGAGATCCTGCTCGAGCGGGGCTTCCTCTACGACCACTCGCTCATGCACGACGACCACACCCCGTACTACGTGCGCGTGGGGGACAGCTGGACGAAGATCGACTACGAGGCCGCGTCGGCGCACGAGTGGATGAAGCCGCTCGTCCGGGGCGAGGAGACCGACCTGATCGAGATCCCGGCGTCCTGGTACCTGGACGACCTGCCTCCCATGATGTTCATCAAGTCCAGCCCCAACAGCCACGGCTTCGTCTCCCCGCGGGACATCGAGCAGCTGTGGAAGGACCAGTTCGACTGGGTGCACCGCGAGATGGACTACGCGGTCTTCCCGATCACGATCCACCCGGACGTGTCGGGCCGCCCGCAGAACCTGCTCATGCTGGAGCGGCTGTTCGACCACATCCAGGGGCACGACGGCGTGGAGTTCGGGTTCATGAAGGACGTGGCCGCGGACTTCGCCCGCCGGTTCCCGCGCGAGCGCGGCTGAGCGCGGATGTGCGGGGCGTGCGGACGCGGGGTGGCGTCCCCGACGACGGCGCTCCTCAACGAGCACGGCCTCAAGCGGCGGGCCCTGGCGCGGCTGCGCGGCGAGCTCGCCCCGGGGTGTCGACTCACGCTCGAGGGGGACGCCTGGACGCTGGTCCGCCGCTCGGGGCGCGGTGAGCACCACGCCGATGTCGAGGGGTTGATCGCCAGCCTCGAGGGCGGCGCCGCGGGGGACTGGGTCGGGGCCGAGCCGCCACGGGAGGTGGTCGCGGCTGTGACGGCGGGGATGGTGGCCCGCGCCCGACGCAGGTCGGACTGACGGCCGCGACACGACCTGGGGTCTGCCGTCAGGTCATGTCGGGATCGACGGGTCATCCCGAATCCATCGCCGCCCCCTCACGCCTCCGCGAGCACCTCGGCCCACACGCGGGCCCGGGCGGGCATCCCAAGCTCACTCCGCCGGCGTCAGTTCCCGCTTGAGGATCTTGCCCGTGGCGGTCTTGGGCAGCCCGTCCCGCACGGTCACGGTGCGCGGGTACTTGTAGGGGGCCACCTGGGACTTCACGTGCTGGATCAGCTCCTCCTCCGTGGCGTGCGCGCCGGGGGCGAGCACCACGTGCGCGGCGACCTCCTGGCCCAGCTCCGGGTGGGGCACCCCCACCACGGCGGCCTCCGCGACGGCCGGGTGCTCGTAGAGCACCTCCTCGATCTCGCGCGGATACACGTTGAGCCCGCCGCGCAGGATCATGTCCTTCGTGCGGTCCACGATGTAGTAGTTGCCCGCGGCATCGCGCCGGGCGAGGTCACCCGAGCGGAACCAGCCGTCCTCGGTGATGGCCTGGGCGGTGGCCTCCGGCTTGCCCCAGTAGCCCTTCATCACGTTCTCCCCGCGGATCCACACCTCGCCCAGGGTCTCCTCGTCGCCCTCGGGCACGACGGCCCCGTCCGGCGCCACCAGCTGCAGTTCGCACCCGCGGACGGCGCGTCCGATCGAGCCCGGCTGGTGCTCCTGACCCGGATGGTTGAAGCAGGCCGCGGGGGAGGTCTCGGAGAGCCCGTAGCCCTCGAGGATCTCGCAGTCGAAGGTGGCCTCGAAGCGGCGCAGCAGCTCCACGGGCAGGGCGGATCCACCGGAGACGCCCAGGCGCAGGCTGGCCAGGTCCTCCGGATGGTCCTTGGCCGCGGCCAGCAGCGCCCCGTACATGGTGGGCACGCCGATGAACAGCTCGACGCTCCGCTCCCGGATGGTGCGCACGGCCTCGGCGGCGTCGAAGCGGGGGATCAGCGCGAGCGTGGCGCCCACGGTCACGGACGTCACCAGCGCGCAGGTCAGGCCGAACACGTGGAACAGCGGCAGGCAGCCCAGCACGGTCTCGCCGGCGCGCAGGTGGATCAGCGTGTCCACCACGGTGTCCGCGTTCGCCCCGATGTTCCGGTGGGTCAGCTGGGCCCCCTTGGGGCGGCCGGTGGTGCCGGAGGTGTAGAGGATGACGGCGTCGTCCTCGAGGTCCCGCTCGACGGTCTCGGTCACCGGGCCGGGGCTCTCCGCGAGGTGCGGGGCGAGGCCGTCCTCGCCGAGGGTGCGCAGCGGCACACCGCGCTCGCGGGCGCCCTCCACGGCTTCCTCGGACGGCACGGACCACAGCATCGACGCGCCCGAGTCCTCCAGGTAGTACTCGATCTCGCGGCGCTTGAACAGCGGGTTCATCGGGACGACGACGGCGCCCAGCTGCAGGGCCGCGAAGAACACCACCGGGAACGCGGGGATGTTCGGCACCATGAGCGCCACGCGGTCCCCGGGGCCGATGCCCTCCTGCCGCATGAGCCCGGCCAGGCGCTGGGACAGGTCCTGGAGCTCCGCGTACGTCATGCGGTTCTCGCCGAGGATCAGGGCGGTGGAGTGCGGGTGCTCGGCGGCGGTGCGCTCGAGACGGGCGGGCAGGGTGAGGGTCACGACGGGCCTCCGAGGGGAGTCGGATGTGATGGGAGCCACAGCGTAACGCCCGCCGTCGCTCGTTCGCTGTGAGCCGAGTGGCGCGCGGTCATCCCCCGGCCCCGCCTGCGTCGCCAATGTGTCGTCTCCACGGCCCAGGGGCGCAAGACTGGTCCCCGCACACCGCCCGGACCGCCGGGCCAGACCGGAGGACAGACCATGACCGCACAGACCCCCGCCACCCGTGCCATCCCCGAGACGATGAAGGCCGTGATCATGCGCGCGCCGGGCGACGTCGTCGTCGAGGAGGTGGACACCCCGCGCGTCGCGAAGCCCACGGACGTGGTCCTGAAGCTGGCCGCCGCGTGCGTGTGCGGCTCGGACCTGTGGCCCTACCGCGGCCACAACGACGTCGACCACCGGCGCATGGGCCACGAGTACGTCGGCACGATCGTGGAGAAGGGCGAGGACGTCGCCACCCTCGAGGTCGGCGACTTCGTGATCGGGTCCTTCATGCTCTCGGACAACACGTGCGAGATCTGCCAGGCCGGCTACCAGTCCCGCTGCGTCAACGCCGGCGAGTACACGGGCAGCCAGGCGCAGTACATGCGCGTCGAGCTCGCCGACGGCTCCCTCGTGAAGGTGCCCGGCGGCGAGCCCGCGGACCCGGACCGCCTGGCCGACTACCTCGCCGCCTCGGATGTGCTCGGCACGGGCTGGTACGCCGCCGTCGCCGCGAACGCCGGCCCCGGCAAGACCATCGCCGTGGTCGGGGACGGTGCCGTGGGCCTGTGCGCGGTGCTCGCCGCCAAGACGCTGGGCGCGGAGCAGGTCATCGCGTTCTCCCGCCACGAGGACCGCGCCGCCCTGGCCCGGGAGTTCGGGGCGGACGTCATCATCGCCGAGCGCGGCGAGGAGGGTGCCGCGAAGGTCAAGGAGCTCACGAACGGCTACGGCGCGCACGGCGTGTGCGAGGCCGTGGGCACGCAGGAGTCGATGGACCAGGCACTGGCCTCGGTGCGCCCGGGCGGGCATGTGGGCTTCGTGGGCGTCTCCCACGACCAGACCATCGACGGCTCGAGGCTCTTCGGTCTCGAGATCCACCTCGAGGGCGGCCCGGCCCCCGTGCGCCGCTTCCTGCCGGAGATGATCGAGCGCATCCAGTCCGGCGAGATCCAGCCCGGCCGCGTGTTCACCGCGCGCATGCCGCTCGACGACGCCGCCGAGGCGTACCGGGCCATGGACGAGCGCCGCGAGATCAAGGTGCTGCTGGAGGTCTGAGGCCGCCGCCGGATCGATTCGCTGGATCCACGCTTGCGCAACGATGATCCCAGATCGTTGCGTAAGATCTCCCCATGGGCAACGAATCAGCGAGCTCGACCGCCGTCACATGGGAGGAACGCCCCTGGCGGGCGGATCCGGACGACGCCGGCCCCCTCACCCGGCGTGCGCGTGTCCGGGCCGCAGGGCCGTATCGCGCCGCGGTCCCCGCGCGCATCGCCGAGTTCTCCCCCGCCCTGGACCAGGCGACGGCGAGCCTGGCCGAGGAGGCGGTGGCCGCCGTCGTCCGGTTCGACGCGGACATCACCCGCGCCCTTCCCGCCCTCCACGGCGACATCGCGCCCCTCGACGCGGTGCTGCTGCGCACCGAGTCGGCGTCGTCGTCGCAGATCGAGCACATCACGGCGGGTGCGAAGGCCCTCGCCCTCGCCACACTCGGGGAGGCGACGCGACCGAACGCCCGCCTCGTGGCGGCCAACGTCGCCGCCATGCGCGCCGCCACGGGGCTGGCGCGGGACCTCGGCGAGGCCGCCCTGCTCGAGGCGCACCGCGCCCTGATGGACGGCCAGGACCACGCCGCCCCGGGGCGCTATCGCGACGTGCAGGGGTGGATCGGCGGTCATGCGCCGACGCCCCACACCGCGCAGTTCGTGCCGGCGCACCCGGACCGGATCCCCGCCGCGATGGCGGACCTCTTCGCCTATCTGCACCGGGACGACGTCCCGGTCCTGGTCCAGGCCGCCGTGGCCCACGCGCAGTTCGAGACCATCCACCCGTTCGTGGACGGCAATGGGCGCACCGGGCGGGTGCTGGTCCACGCGGTGCTCCATCGGGCCGGCGCCATCTCGCGGATGACCGTCCCCCTCTCGGCCGGGCTGCTCGTGGACACGCGGGGCTACGTCGACGCGCTCACCGCGTACCGGGACGGCGACGTCGCCCCGGTCGTCCGGCAGTTCGCGCACGCCGCGCTTGCCGCGGCCGAGAACGGGCGGAAGCTCGTGGCGGACCTCGAGGCCGCGCTCGCGGGCTGGACGGAGCGGCTCACGGCACGTCGGGACGCCGCGGCCTGGCGGGCGCTCGGGGTGGTCATCGCGCAGCCGGCCGTGACGGTCGAGCACGTGGCGGGAGCGCTGGCCGTCTCCCGGCCGGCCGCGCAGCGCGCGGTGGACCAGCTCGTGGCCGCGGGAGCCCTGCAGCCGGTGAACGCCCAACGCCGCAATCGGGTGTGGCTGGCCACGGAGGTGCTCGCCGCGCTGGACGAGTTCGCGGCGCGGGCGGGGAGACGGGGGTGAACCGTGAGCCGGTGGGGCGGGGCCGACGCCTCGCGGGGCGGATGCAATCGAAATGCGGGGATTTTCGATTGCACTTCGCGACCAGGCAAGCCGGCATGCGCCTTCTCGGTCCGCTTCGCCTACGCTCCGACCATGGATCTGACCGTCGGGCGTCGGGTGCGGGCCCGACGCCTCCGCGTCCAGGAGGTGCGGCTCGACCGGCGCTCGGCCGTCGTCGCGGCGCTGGGCCGGTCATGAGGGGCCGGTCCGGGCGGCCCGGGCCGAACATCCCACGTCATCGCCCCGGATGTGGGTAAGCTCACAGGACCCTGCACCCGACCGGGGAGTCCCCATGGAGCAGTTCCTCGCCGGCGCCAACGCGATCATGTGGTCTCTGCCCATGGTCTTCGGCCTCCTGGCCCTCGGCCTGTACTTCACGATACGCATGGGGGCGCCGCAGCTGCGGCGCATCCCGGACATGATCGGCCAGCTGATCAAGGGCGGGTCCTCGTCCGCGGGCATCAGCTCCTTCCAGGCGTTCGCCATGGCGCTGGGCGGTCGCATCGGCGTCGGCAACATCGCCGGCGTCGCCGCCGCCATCTTCCTGGGCGGCCCGGGCGCCCTGTTCTGGATGTGGGTGACGGCGATCGTCGGCGCCCCCGTGGCGCTCGCGGAGAGCTCGCTCGCGCAGCTCTACAAGCACAAGGTCCGCGGCGAGTACCGCGGCGGTCCCGCGTACTACATCCTCGAGGGGCTCGGCCGGAACTGGCGCTGGCTGGCCGTCGCGTACGCCGCGGCCACCGTGTTCGCCACCGTGATCACCGGCCCGCAGATCCAGGCCAACGCCGTCACCGCAGCCACCAGCGAGGCGTGGGGCTGGGACCCCATGTGGGTCGGCATCGCCATGGCCGTCCTGTTCTGCGTGATCGTCTTCGGCGGCATGCACCGCCTGGGCCGGACGGTCGGCCTCGTGGTGCCGTTCATGGCCGCCGCGTACATCGTGGTGGGCCTGATCGTCGTCGCCATGATGTGGCAGCAGCTTCCCGCCATGTTCGGCCTGATCTTCTCCAGCGCGTTCGCCGCGGACTCCGTCTACGGCGGCATGCTCGGCGCCGCCATCTCCTGGGGCGTGCGCCGCGCCGTGTACTCCACGGAGATCGGCACCGGCTCCGGCGCCCAGGCCTCCGCGGCCGCCCACGTCTCCCACCCGGTCAAGCAGGGCCTGGCCCAGGCGTTCTCCGCCTACGTGGACACCCTGTTCGTGTGCACCATGACCGGCCTGATGATCCTCTCCACCAACAGCTTCAACGTCCTCGGCCCGGACGAGAAGACGTACCTCGCGGAGCACCTGCCCGGCGTCGAGGAGGGCCCGGCGTGGGTGCAGAACGCCATCGACGACGCCCTGCCCGCCTTCGGCCCGTCCTTCGTGGCGGTGGCCGTGTTCCTGTTCGCCTTCACCACGCTGCTGTCCTTCGCGTTCTACGCGGAGACGAACCTCGCGTACCTGATCCCGAACAAGAAGGCGCAGCGCATCGCCATCGCGATCGCCCGCGTGCTGCTGGCCGGCTCCATGGTGTTCGGCGCCGTGCAGACCTCGGCGCTCGTGTGGTCGTTCGCGGACTTCGGCGTCGGCCTGTACACGTGGGTGAACATCCTCGCCCTCATCCTGCTGAGCCCGGTGGCCATCCGCCTGCTCAAGGACTATGACCGCCAGCGCCGCGCCGGCCAGGACCCCGTCCTGGACCCGGCGGCGATCGGCGTCCGCAACGCCCGCCTGTGGGAGCAGATCCACGACGAGTACGAGCGCACCGGGGACGTCACCGCGGCCCTGGACCACGTGGCGGACACCGCCCCGGACACCCGCGCCATCTCCGTGGTGCGCTCGCACGGGGAGCGCGGCCAGGGCTGAGCGGCGGCCCGGGCTGAGTCGGGGTCCGGATGATCCGGACCCCGACCCGGGGCGTCCGGGCCGGGGCCGATGGGCCCGCCGCGCGTCGCCCGCCGTCGTGTGCCGCGGCGGCCGGCGCGCCGTGCGCTAGCGTCCGCGGTGATGACTCCCCGCTCGCTCGCCGGTCTGGCCCTCACCGTCGCCGCCCTGATGTCCGCCTTCGCGCTGATGGCGCCCACGGCCCCGGGGCTGTTCGTCGGCGTGCTCACGGCCGGCACCCTCGGCTTCGGCCCGTTCTACGGGGAGCCGACCCGGCACCTCGTGGACCGGCCGTGGCGGCGGGACCGGCGCTGGCACGAGCTCGCCCGCCGGGTCCGCACCGACTGGCTCTCCCGCCAGCTGGGCGCCGCCGGGTGGAACGCCGCCATCCGCCGCCGCATCACCGGCCGGGCGGACCTGCGGCGCATCCGCACCGCCGCCGTCGGCTCCCTCGTCAGCCACGCCGCCTCCGTGGGGCTGCACGGGATCGCCGCGCTCGCGCTGGCCGTCGTCGGCCACCCGGGCTGGGGCCTGCTGGCGGTGCTCCTGGGGCTCGTGGTCCACGCGTGGCCGGCCCTGCTGCAGGTCGCGGTGCTCGGTCGCATCGACGGCCTCCAGGCGCAGCTGCGCGGGGACCGGCTGCTCTGGTGAGCCGGGGGGCGACGACGGCGGGCCGCGGCGTGGCGCGCGTCACGCTACGCTCGCCTGCATGTCCGACGACCTGCTGCCCGAGCTGACCGCCGCCTTCGGGCTGGTGGACGTCCACCCCGAGTCGCTCTCGTGGTGGTCGCTCGTGCACCGGGCCCGCGTGGTGCCGCGCGGTCATGCGGAGCCGGTGGACGTCGTCGTGAAGCTGACGGGCCGCACCGCCGAGCGGGCCGCGGGGATGGCCGGGTGGACGCGCGCGCTCGCGGCCGGGGGCTTCCCGGTGGTGGCGCCCGTGGACCTGGACGGGCCGAATCCGCGGCAGGTGGGGGAGCACTGGTACGCGGTGTACCCGTTCGTGGCGGGGCGACCCTACGACGCGGAGCGGGACGTCGCCGCGCTCGGCGACCTCCTGGGCCGCCTCCACGCCACGCCCCTCGAGCCGGAGGTGCGGGACGCGCTGCGGTCGTACGCGTGGCCCGAGTCCGGGCGCGACGACGCCGACGCGGACCTGGCCTCCCTCGCCGACAAGTTCCCCCGTGTGCTCGGGGAGGAGGCCGGCGCCGCGGCGCTGGAGGCCGTGCGGGGGCTCGTGGAGCGGTGGTGGACGGTCTCGTTCCCGGCGCTGCGCGCGGCGGAGGAGGCCGGGGAGCTGCCGCGGGCCGGCGTGACGAGCGACTACAAGTCCGCGAACGTGGTGATCACCGAGGACGGGCCGGTGATCGTGGACCCGGACAACGGCGGCTGGGAGCCGCGTCTGTTCGACCTGGCCATGGCCGTGGTGCTCCTGCACAACGACTCCGACTCCGCCCCCGGGCGCATGATGACGGCCGCCGAGTGGGAGGCCTTTCACGCCGCCTACGCCCGGCACGTGACCCTCACGGACCGCGAGCGCGCGCTGTGGCCCGCCGCCCTCGACCACATGCTGTGGGAGGAGGGCACGTGGGCCCTCGAGGACAACGACGACGACGCCTACGCCCAGCCCCGCCAGGGCGGGTACCTGCGGGACCTAGCGACCATGCCGGTGGAGCGCTACCGGCTGCCGGGGGAGTGAGGGGCCGGTGACGGGGCGCCCGGGGGAGGCCGCGGCGGCCGCCTCGGGGCGCCCGCTGTGAGCCGGGGCGGGTGCCTCTCGGGCGGACTGCAATCGAAATGCGGCGAATTTCGATTGCAGTTCCCGGATCGGCACTCGCCCCGCACCGCGTGCCGGCCGCACCGCGCGTCCGCGCCGCACCTCCGCACCGCACGTCCGCACCTTCCTCGCCACCCTCGACCCGGACGACGCCGAGCCGTTCCCCGAGATGTCCCCGCGGCTCGTCCCGGAGACGTGGGAGCGGTTCCGGGACCACGCGCTGCCCGGGATCCGCGCGGTGGACGAGGACGCGGTCGAGCGCCCCTCGGCCCGCTACGTCCTGGACCCGGTGCCGGAGGAGGCCGGCCCGCGCGTCGAGGCGCCCGCCCTGATCCTCACGGGCCGCTCGTGGGGGAGTGGGCCGCCGAGGCGGCGCGGGCGGCGCGGGACTGAGGCGCCGGTGCGCGAGGCGAGGTCCGCGCACCCCCTCGCGACGCGCCCAGCAGGCTTCCCGTCGGCGACGTGACGTGGTGCACTGGCCCCATGGCCGACCTGATGGGACTCCTGTACCGATCCGACGACCACGGCACGGTGGAGCTGCGCCGCATCCTCCCCGTCGCCCCCGCCGACCTCTGGTCCGAGCTCACAGACCCCGAGCGGCTCGCCGCCTGGTTCGCGCCCGTCACCGGGGACCTGCGCGAGGGCGGCGACTACCGCATCGCCTTCGAGGAGGACGACGACGAGCCAGGCTCCGCCTCCTGGGGCCGCATCGAGCAGTGCGAGCGCGGCCGCGGCCTGCGCCTGACGTGGCAGTGCGCCGAGGACGAGCCGGCGCCCAGCACCGTGCAGGTCACGCTCCGCGCCGTCGACGGCGGCACCCGCCTCATCCTCGTCCACAGCGGCCTGACCCACGGCGAGGACGTGGGCCACGCCGCCGGCTGGGAGGTCTATCTGCGGGACCTCGCCGCGCACCTCGAGGGCACGCCGGCCGAGGAGGGCGACTGGTTCGAGCGCTGGGAGCGCCACCGCGCCGCCTACGAGGCCACGCTCTGACCGGGTGACCTCCCCGGGCCGCTCGGCAGGCCGGTGCCGCTAGGCCGCCCCGCCCGCCGTCGTCGCCGCCCCGGGCAGGACCCGCCGCTGGGGCAGGAACGCCACCGCGCCGAGGACCACGATCGCCACGGACAGCGCGATGCCGGCGCGGACGCCGTCGGCGGAGTCCGCGAGCACGCCGGAGAGAACCGGCCCCACGGACTGTCCGAGCGCGAACACCGTGGTGAGCAGCCCGATCCCGTCCGCCACCTGCGCCGCCGGCAGCACCCGCTGCGCCGCGTGCGTCACGGACCCGACGAGCGCGAGGAACGTCCCCCCGAACAGCAACGCCGAGGCCAGCGCCGGCACCGGCCCGGCCCACAGCAGCGGCAGCCCCGCGCCGAGCGCCACGACCACCATGAGCAGGGCCGGTGCCCGCCCGCCCTGCAGGCGCTCCACCACGGGCGCCCACGCGAAGCCGCCGGCCACCGCCGCCAGGCCGAGCACCACCCAGAACACGGCCACCTTCTGGTCGGTCGCGCCGTCGCCCCGCAGCAGCGCCACGATGAACGTCATGTACGCGATGTAGCCCATCCCGAACAGCGTGTAGCCCACCAGCAGCGGCACCATCCCGCGCACGGGCGCCCGGCTGCCCGCGGCCCGCGGGGCCGGCGCCGGCACC
>NZ_JANQCJ010000050.1:0-13944 GCF_024723355.1 Micrococcus sp. HG099
GGACCGCGCGGTCCGCCGGGGGCAGCGTCTCCGGGCGCGCGGCGAGCAGCCCCGGCATGGGCACGCGGGTCTCGGGGCCGCGCGGCAGGTCCGCGGCTGCGGTGAACGCGGCCCGGTGCTCCGGGGTGCCCGTGGGCACGGCCTGGAACCAGCCGGTCGCCTCCACGACGCGGCGGCCCTCGGCGTCCTCGAGCCAGGCGCGGCCCACGCCGCCGCCGGCGTCCCAGGACAGGGGACGGGTCCAGCACTCGAGCAGGGGGCCCTCGGCCCGACCCTCGGTGATCGCGGCGGCGTCGAAGGCCGGCAGCGGGGCGAGCACGTTGATCTGCAGTTCCGTGGTGACCACGGTCTCCACGCCGGGCGCGGCGTGGTGCACGGCCACGGCGGTGGCGTTGTCCATGATCACGGTGGCGGCCGCGCCCGTGGGGCGCCCGTCCAGGTCGAGGCACCAGGGGCCCGCCTCGAACGCGGCGGGGTTGAGGGCGCCGTCGCGCTCGGGCATGGCGGCGTGGCGGCGGATGCCGAAGAGCTGCTCGGTGCGGCCCGAGGCGTGGGCGCGGGGGCCGGTGGGGGAGTCGGCGGCGGGGCGGAGGGAGTTCTGCACGGTCAGAACGCTAGCGGACCGGCCGCGGGCCGCCGCATCGCAGATTATTGGATGTCCTAGTATATTGGTGAGGGCAGTCACACCCGATGCCGCCGCCCGGTCGCCATGCCACCGCATGGGCCGCCCGCCGTGGCCCGCCGAACGCCAGGAGGACGCCCGCATGTTCCCCATCACCGACGACCAGGAGGCCCTGGTCGACGCCGTCCGCGACTTCGCCCAGCAGCGCGTCGCCCCGCACGCCCTCGAGTGGGACGCCGAGAAGCACTTCCCCGTGGACGTCCTGGCCGAGGCCGGCGAGCTCGGCCTGGGCGGCATCTACGTGAGTGAGGAGCACGGCGGCACCGGCCTCGAGCGCAAGGACGCCATCCTCATCTTCGAGGAGCTCTCCAAGGCCGACCCGGCCTTCGCCGCCTACATCTCCATCCACAACATGGTGGCCTGGATGATCGACTCTTTCGGCAGCGACGAGCAGCGGGCCCGGTGGATCCCCGAGCTGGTCGGCATGGAGCACCTGGCCAGCTACTGCCTCACCGAGCCCGGCGCCGGCTCCGACGCCGCCGCCCTCAAGACCCGCGCCGTCCGCGACGGTGACGAGTACGTGCTCAACGGCGTCAAGCAGTTCATCTCGGGCGCCGGCAGCTCCGACTACTACGTGGTGATGTGCCGCACCGCGGACACCGGCGCCAAGGGGATCTCCGCCGTCGTGGTCCACAAGGACACCCCCGGCCTGTCCTTCGGTCCCAACGAGAAGAAGATGGGCTGGCACACCCAGCCCACCCGCCAGGTGATCTTCGAGGACGTCCGCGTCCCCGTGGCCAACCGCCTCGGCGAGGAGGGCGACGGCTTCCGCATCGCCATGAAGGGCCTGAACGGCGGACGCCTGAACATCGGCGCCTGCTCGATCGGCGGCGGCCTGGCCGCCCTGGACAAGGCCACCCGCTACCTCACGGAGCGCAGCGCGTTCGGCGAGCCGCTCACCACCAAGCAGGCCCTCGTCTTCGAGCTGGCGGAGATGGCCGTGAAGCTCGAGACCGCGCACACCCTGCTCATGCGCGCCGCGGACGCCCTGGACCGCAACGACCCGGACACCGTGCGCCTGTGCGCCATGGCCAAGCTCGTGGCCACCGAGTCCGGCTACGAGGCCGCCGACGCCGCGCTGCAGCTGCACGGCGGCTACGGCTACCTGCACGAGTACGGCGTCGAGAAGCTGGTCCGCGACCTGCGCGTGCACCGCATTCTCGAGGGGTCCAACGAGATCATGCGGATGATCGTGGGCCGCGGGCTGATCGGCGGCTGGCGGAGGCCCGACGCCGCCCCCAGCCTTCCTCGTGGCACCGGAACGGCCCTTCTGAGCGGTCCGGCACCGCTCAGAAGGGCCGTATCGGTGCCAGGATCAGCCCATGCCCGCAGACGAAGGAGTGAGGTCGAGCATGACGCCCGAGGAATTCCCGCCCATCCACAGCCAGCACGCCGTGGTGCTCGACTGGGTCGGGCCGCGCTGGGCCGGGCACCTGCGCTACGCCGTGCACCTCAGCGAGCAGAGCTTCGCGCCGGGGGAGACGGAGCTGCGGGATCTCTGGCCCGACGGCGCCGGGCTGTGCTGGCTGGGCGGCCCGGCGGTGGGCCCGGGTCCCTGGCCGCGCAACGCGGAGGGCGCCCCGCTGTCCCACGTGCTGACCCTGGACCTGCGCACCGTGGCCGGGGCGTCGGACCACCAGGGGAAGGCGGTGTGGCCGGCCGGCCGGCTCCGGGAGGGGCTGCCCGTCTCGGGGCACCTGCAGGTCTTCCACGACCTGCAGACGTACGGGGGCGACCCCGAGGACGGGGACCGGGCGGGCTGGGCTGTGACCTGGACGCCCGAGGCGGAGGATGGTCTGCGGCCCGCCCTCGTGGAGGCCCCCGACGACGACGGCGCCCCCGACCCGGTCTGCCAGCTGGTGCTGCCCTACGCGGGGTTCACGCTGCCCTCGTCGCTGGACGTGGCGGTCACCGACCCGCGCGACGCGGACCGGCTGGAGGAGCTGGACGACGCGCTTCGCGAGGCCTGGACCGTGCAGCGCGGGCTCGACCCCGCCTGGCCGATCCCCACGTCCCACGTCTACGGCCACGGCTGGACGGGCGACGCCCTGGCCGGGGGCGAGATCCTGCCGGAGGTCCTCCCGCTGGAGGAGGGGGATGAGCACCGGCTCGTCCTGGACGTCGAGAGCTGGACGACGCTGCAGGGCTGGTTCGGCGACGCCGGGCACCTGGAGGTCTGGATGCGGCAGTCGGACCTGGAACGCGGCGCGTTCGATCGGGCGTGGTGCCTGATCCGCACGGACTGAGGTCCGACGCCGCCACCACCGTGAGCGGGAACGCCGACGGCCGTTTTGACGGGCTTCGAGCCCCTCAGAACGGCCGTTCGTGCGACAGCTGGGACGCCGCCGCGTCCGCCGGACGCCTCAGCTCAGCTCGAGCGGGGCCACGCCCTCGACGGGCTCGAAGTGCGCGGCCACGGCGTCCCCGGTCACGTCCTCGAGGCGGGCGGGGGACCACTTCGGGTCCTTGTCCTTGTCCACGAGCAGGGCGCGGATGCCCTCGGGCATGTCCGGGGCGCGCATCAGGTGCGCCCCCACCGTGAACTCCTGGCGCAGCGCCTCGGCCACGGTCAGGTCCTGCCCGTGCGCGGCGAGGCGGTTCTGGGCCTCGTGCGCCACGGCGACGGCGGTCGGGGACTTGGCGCGGATCGCCTCTGCGGCGCTCCGGGCGGCGTCGGCGTGCTCCCCGCCGCCGGCGGCGCGCTCGTCGAGGGCGGCGAGGACGTCCGCGGCGCTCTCGCGCCCGTACGCGTCCTCGATCCACTCCCGCCCGGCCACGAGGGCCGAGGCGGGGCGGTCAGCCTCCGCCACGGCGAACCGGGCGAGCACCTCGTCCGCGGCGGCGAAGGCGGCCTCGTCGCGGACGCCGTCCCGGCCGGCGTCGCCGGAGGGGGCCTCCAGCGACCCGAGCGCGTCAGCCATCGCCTGCTCGAGCTCGTCGAGCCGCGCGGACTCCACGAACGCGTCGGCCAGGCCCAGGGCCACGGCATCGGCGCCGGAGGCGTGCGCGGAGGTGGCCGCGAGGTGCCGGCCGGCGTGGAACGGGGCCCGGGCCAGGTGGTACGAGCCGCCGACGTCCGGGGTGAACCCGATCGCCGTCTCCGGCATGCCGGCGCGGGTGCGCTCGGTGGCCACGCGGTGCGAGCCGTGCACGGACACGCCCATGCCGCCGCCCAGGACGATCCCGTCCATGAACGCCACGTACGGCTTGGGGTACGCGGAGATGCGGTGGTTCATCCGGTACTCGTCGCGGAAGAACTGGGCGGCCTCCTCGAACCGTCCGCCGGTGAGGGAGGCGTGCAGGGAGACGACGTCGCCGCCCGCGCAGAGCCCCTTCTCGCCGGCGCCCCGGATCAGCACGCCGCGCACCGCCGGGTCGGCGGCCCACGCCACGAGGGCCGCGTCGATCTCCTGCACCATCACGTGCGTGAGCGCGTTGAGGGCGCGGGGCCGGTTGAGGGTGATGCGGGCGAGGCCGTCGCGGACCTCGAGGAGGACGTCGCCGCCCTCACCGGCCTGCGGAGCCGAGCCCGCCGTCGTCGTGGTCTGCGCGTCGCTCATCGGTGCTGCCACCCCGCCTCGCGCTTGTTCGCGAAGGCGTCCATGCCCTCCTTCTGGTCCGCCGTGGCGAACGCGGAGTGGAACACGCGGCGCTCGAAGGCGATGCCCTGGGCGAGGGTGGTCTCGAACGCGGCGTTGACGGTCTCCTTGGCCATCCACGCGGCGGGCTTGGACTTGGAGGCGATCGCGGCGGCCACCTCCTTGGCCTCCTCGAGGGCCTTCTCGTCCGCGACCACGCGGGAGACGAGGCCGATGCGCTCGGCCTCCTCGGCGCCCACCATGCGGCCGGTGAGGATCATGTCCATCGCCTTGGCCTTGCCCACGGCGCGGGTCAGGCGCTGGGAGCCGCCCATGCCGGGGATGACGCCCAGGTTGATCTCGGGCTGGCCGAACTTCGCGCCCTCGCCGGCCACGAGCACGTCGGCCATCATGGCCAGCTCGCAGCCGCCGCCGAGGGCGTAGCCGGTCACGCACGCCACGATCGGGGTGCGGGCGCGGGTCAGCGCGTCCCAGCCGGCGAACCAGTCGGCTGCGTACATCTCGGAGAACTCCTTGGCGGCCATCTCCTTGATGTCCGCGCCGGCGGCGAACGCCTTGGGGGAGCCGGAGAGCAGGATCGCGCCCACCTCCGGGTCGGCGTCCATCTCCTGCACGGCGGCGACGACGGCGCGCATCGTGGCGTCGTTCAGCGCGTTCAGGGCCTTCGGGCGGTCCAGGCGGATGTGGCCCACCCGGCCCTCCCGCTCCACGACGATCGGTGACGTCTCGCCCTCGGGGGCGGTGTTCTCGCTCATGCCTCGCTCCTGTCAGTGTGGGCTGCTCGGATGTCCTCGATGATGCCGGAGAAGTCGCGTCCCGCGCCGTCGCCGGCCGCGTACTCGGCGTACTTGGCCTGGGCGAGGCGGCCCATGTCCGCGGCCACGCCCTGCTGATCCAGGGCCGCCAGCGCGAGGCCGAGGTCCTTGGACATCAGCGCGCCGGCGAAGCCGGGCTGGTAGTCGCGGTTGGCGGGGGAGGCCGGCACGGGGCCGGGCACGGGGCAGTTCGTGGTCAGGGACCAGCACTGGCCCGAGGCCTTGCTCATCACGTCGTAGAGCGCCTGGTGCTCGAGGCCGAGGCGCTCGCCGAGCACGAAGGCCTCGGCGACGGCGATCTGGGTGACGCCCAGCACCATGTTGTTGCAGATCTTCGCGGCCTGGCCGAGGCCGGAGCCCCCGCAGTGCACGATCCGCCCGCCCATGACCTCGAGCAGCGGCAGCACCTCGGCGTACACCTCGTCCGCGGCGCCCACCATGAAGGCCAGGGTGCCGGCCTCGGCGCCCACCTGGCCGCCGGAGACGGGAGCGTCGGCCGCCCGCATGCCCGCGGCCTCGGCGGCGTCGGCGGCCTCGCGGGCCTCGGCGACGTCGATCGTGGAGCAGTCGAGGAACACCGTGCCCGGGCGGGCGGCGGCGAGCAGGCCGCCGTCGCCGTCGCGGCCCCGGTAGACGTCCAGCACCAGGCGGCCGTTCGGGAGCATGGTGAGGACGACGTCGGCCTCGGCGGCGGCCGCCGCGGTGTCCGTGACGGTCTCGATGCCGGCCGCGCGGGCCTTCTCGAGCGCCTCGGGCACGAGGTCGAAGCCGAGCACGCGGTGGCCCGCAGCGGCGAGGTTGGCGGCCATGGGGCCGCCCATGTGGCCGAGGCCGAGGAACAGAACGGTGGTCATGGGATCCTCCTGGTCGGGACGGGCTGCGGCGGTCAGGAGCCGGCGGGCATCACGAAGCTGGCGCCCTCGCGCACGCCCGAGGGCCAGCGCGTGGTGATGGTCTTGGTCTTGGTGTAGAACTTCAGGCCGTCGGTGCCGTGCTGGTTCAGGTCGCCGAAGCCGGAGGCCTTCCAGCCGCCGAAGGTGTAGTAGGCGATCGGAACGGGGATCGGCACGTTGACGCCCACCATGCCGGTCTCCACGCGGGTGGCGAAGTCGCGGGCGGCGTCGCCGTCGCGGGTGAAGATGGCCACGCCGTTGCCGAACTCGTGCTCGTTGACGAGGGTGAGCGCCTCCTCGTAGTCCGCGGCGCGGACCACGGAGAGCACCGGGCCGAAGATCTCCTCGCGGTAGATGCTCATGTCCGCGGTGACGCGGTCGAAGAGGGTGGCGCCCACGTAGAAGCCGTCCTCATGGCCCTCGACGACGACGCCGCGGCCGTCCTCGACCAGGTCGGCGCCGGCCTCGGCGCCGGCGGCGATGTAGCCCTCGATGCGCTCCTTCGCGTCCTTGGAGACGACGGGGCCGAAGTCGGAGGACTCGTCCAGGGACGGGCCGACCTTGAGGCGGCGGATGCGCTCGCTGAGCAGGGCGACCAGGCGGTCGGCGGTCTCCTCGCCCACCGGCACGGCCACGGAGATGGCCATGCAGCGCTCGCCCGCGGAACCGAAGGCGGCGCCGACCAGGGCGTCGGCGGCCATCTCGAGGTCCGCGTCCGGCATGATCACGGCGTGGTTCTTGGCGCCGCCGAAACACTGGGCGCGCTTGCCCATGCGGCCGGCGTGGGCGTAGATGGACTGCGCGATCGGGGTGGAGCCCACGAAGCCGACGGCCTTCACGCGGGGGTCCTCGATGAGCGCGTCCACGGCGGTCTTGTCGCCGTGCACCACGTTGAGGGCGCCGGCGGGCATGCCCGCCTCGAGGGCCAGCTCGGCCAGGCGCACGGGCACGGAGGGGTCCCGCTCGGAGGGCTTGAGGACGAAGGCGTTGCCGGCGGCCAGGGCGATGCCGGCCTTCCACAGCGGGATCATCGCCGGGAAGTTGAAGGGGGTGATGCCCACGGCGATGCCGAGGGGCTGGCGGATGGAGTGCACGTCGATGCCGGAGCCGGCGTTGGAGGAGAACTCGCCCTTGAGCAGGTGCGGGGCGCCGGCGGCGAACTCCACGACCTCGACGCCGCGCTGGATGTCGCCCTTGGCGTCCGGGAAGGTCTTGCCGTGCTCCTGGGAGAGCAGGGTGGCCAGCTCGTCCACGTTCTCGTTGATCAGGTCCACCCACTTGAGCAGGATGCGGCCGCGGCGCTGGGGGTTCAGCGCGGACCAGGCGGCGAAGCCCTTCTCGGAGGAGGCGAGGGCCGCGTCGATCTCCTCGACGGAGGCCAGCGGCACGCGGCCCTCCACCTGGCCCGTGGCGGGGTGGTAGACGTCGCTGTGGCGGCCGGAGGAGCCGTCGACGCGCTCGCCGTGCACGAAGTGGGGGATCACGGGGGCGGTGGTCGTGGTCGCGGTCTTCTCGGACATGGGGTCTCCTCGCGGGTCCAGGCGATGGGGCGGGCACCGGGCGGTGGCCGCCCGCGGCCGAGCGTGGCAGGCTCGGCCGCGCGGTGTGATCTGGGTTACTCATCCGCTAATCTAGGGTGAGAACGTAGGACATGCAACTATCCAACCTGGGAAATATCCTCGGATGAAGGGAGGGTCCCTCCATGGACCTGTCGAACCAGAGCGCGATCGTCACCGGAGGGGCCTCCGGCCTCGGCCACGCCACCGCGCGCCGCCTCGCGGAGGCGGGCGCCGCCGTCGTGGTGGTGGACCTGCCGGACCGCGAGGGCGAGACCCTCCGGGCGGACGCCGTCGCCGCCCTGGGCCCGCGCGCCCGCCTCGTGACCGGCGACGTCACCGCCGAGGCCACCGCCGAGGAGACCGTGGCCGCCGCCCTCGAGGCCGGGCCGCTGCGCGTGCTCGTCAACTGCGCCGGCGTCGCCACCCCCGGCAAGCTCGTGGGCCGCGGCGGGCCGCTCTCCGCCGAGGTGCTCACCCGCGTGCTGGCCATCAACACCGTGGGCACCGTGAACTTCATGTCCCGCGCCGCCGCCGCCATGCAGGGGCAGGAGCCGCAGGGCGAGGACCGCGGCGTGATCGTCAACACCGCCTCCGTGGCCGCCTACGACGGCCAGATCGGCCAGATCGCCTACGCCGCCTCCAAGGGCGCCGTGGTGTCCCTGACCCTGCCCGCCGCCCGCGAGCTCGCGGCGTCCCAGATCCGCGTGGTCACCATCGCGCCGGGCCTCATGGAGACCCCCATGATGGCGGGCCTGCCCGAGGCCGCCCGCGAGGCGCTGGCCACGAAGACCCCGCACCCCGCCCGCCTGGGCCGCCCCGAGGACTACGCGCTGCTCGTGGAGCAGATCGTGGCGAACCCGTTCCTCAACGGCGAGGTCATCCGCCTCGACGGCGCCGTGCGCCTCGAGCCCAAGTGAGCTGAGGGGCGCGCTCAGGCGGAGGGGCGCTCCGCCGTCGTGCCGGCGCCGTCGGCCTCGAAGTCGCCGGCGCCGGCGCGGAAGCGGCCGAAGACGTCGATGAGCGCGTCCACGTCCGCCTCGTCGAAGCCGGTGCGGCCGAAGACCTCCTCGTTGAGGGTCTCCGTGGCGGCGACGGCCACCCGCCGGCCCTCGTCCGTGAGGGCGAGCACGAGCGCCCGGCGATCGGACTCGTGGGGCAGGCGCTCCACGAGGCCCGCGGACTCGAGCCGGTCCACCGCGTTGGTCACCGAGGTGGGGTGGACCTGCAGCAGCGCGGAGGCCTTGGACATGCGCATCCGCTTCTCGCGGGAGAAGTTCAGCAGCGCGAGCAGCTCGTAGCGGGCGAAGGTGAGCCCGAACGGCTTGAGGGCCGCCTGGGTGCGGCCGAGCAGGATCTGCTGGGCGCGCATGATGGAGGTGACCGCGGCCATGGGCCGGGCGACGTCACCCCATCCGTGGCGCTCCCAGTTCCGGGCGGCCTCCCGGATGGGGTCCTGGGGGAGGGGTGCGTTCTTCATGGCGGTCCAGACTAACGCCGGGCCGGGGGGGCGCCCCGCCGCCGGTGGGGCGGCGGGGCGGGCCGGCGTCAGCGCGTGAGGTCCAGGTCCTCCTCACGGAACTCGGTGCCGTAGCCGCTCGGGGCGGTGCCGGTCTCGGAGCGCTCCACCTCGGCCTTGCGCAGCTCCACGCGGCGGATCTTGCCGGAGATGGTCTTGGGCAGCTCGAGGAACTCGATGCGGCGGATGCGCTTGTACGGGGGCAGCTGGGTGAGCGTGAACTGCAGGATCGACTGAGCGGTCTCCGCGGTGGGCTCGTGGCCGGGGGCCAGGGTGACGAACGCCTTGGGCACGGCCAGGCGCAGCTCGTCCGGGGTGGGGACGATGGCCCCCTCCATCACGGCCGGGTGCTTGACCAGCACGGACTCCAGCTCGAACGGGGACACCTTGTAGTCCGAGGACTTGAAGACGTCGTCCGCGCGGCCCACGTAGGTGAGGACGCCGTTCTCGTCCCGGCTGGCGATGTCCCCGGTGTGGAACACGCCGTCCCGGAACACCTCGTCCGTCTTCTCCTGGTTGCCGAAGTAGGACTTCAGCAGGCCCACCGGGCGCGGGTCCAGGCGCAGGCAGATCTCGCCCTCGGCGGCCTCCTGGCCGGTGAGCGGGTCGATCAGCACCACGTCCATGCCCGGCAGCGGGCGGCCCATCGAGCCGATGACGACCTTCTGGCCCGGGGTGTTGGCCACCTGCAGGGTGGTCTCGGTCATGCCGAAGCCGTCGCGGATGGTGGCGCCCCAGGCCTTCTGGACCTGGTCGATCACCTCGGCGTTGAGCGGCTCGCCCGCGGAGATGGTCTTGGTGGGCGGGGTCTTCAACTGCGCGAGGTCCGCCTTGATGAGCATGCGCCACACGGTGGGCGGGGCGCAGAAGCTGGTGACGCCGTAGCGGTCCATGTTGGCCATGAGGGCGGCCGGGTCGAACTTGCGGGCGTTGTGCACGAAGATCGTGGCCTCGGCGATCCACGGGGCGAAGAAGTTGGACCACGCGTGCTTGGCCCAGCCGGGGGAGGCCACGTTGAGGTGCACGTCACCCGGCTGCAGGCCGATCCAGTAGATGGTGGTGAGGTGGCCCACCGGGTACGAGGTGTGGGTGTGCTCCACGAGCTTCGGCTTCGAGGTGGTGCCCGAGGTGAAGTAGAAGAGGAGCGTCTCGTCCGCCGGCGTGGGCTCGGCGGGGGACAGCTCGGCGGAGGCGCCGGCGGCGTCGTCGTAGGAGAGCACGGTGTGGCCGGGGACCTCGGGGGCGCGGCGGGCCTCGCCCTCGGCGAAGACGCCGGGCACGTGGACCAGGCGCAGGCCCTCGCCGACGCCGGCGAACTTGGCCAGGTCCTCGGCGCCGGCCACGGCCCAGGCGGCGTCCGCGCGGCTCACGCGGTCCTCGAGGTCGGCGGAGGTCATCTGGGTGGTGGTGGGGACCATGACCACGCGCAGCTTGATGCAGGCGAGCATGAACTCCCACAGCTCCACCTGGTTGTTCAGCATGAGGATCAGGCGGTCGCCGCGGCGCAGGCCCTGCTCGGCGAGCCAGTTGGCGGCGCGGTTGGAGGCGGCCGAGAGCTCGGCGAAGGTCCGCTCGGTGCTGCGGCCGTCGTCCTCGGCGATGATCAGCGCCGGCACGTCCTGGCGGGCCGGGTCCTGGGCGAGGCGGTCGAACCAGTCGAAGCCGAAGTTGAAGTGCTCGAACCGGGGCCACTCGAACTCGGCGCGGGCGCGCTCGTAGTCGGTCTGGCACTCGACCAGCAGGTCGCGGGCCGCGCGGAACACCTCCGTCGGAGACGCGGCGTCGGCGGGAGTGCGGTCCTGGACGGTCATGGGTCCCTCCTCGGGATGGGCGCTGAACGGGTCCTTGGCCGGGGGCCTGTGATCTGGAACACTACTCGCAGACTCCGATAGTTGGAAGTCCTACAGTCGGATTCATCGCGAACCGGCCGCCGCCGTCGGACGCCCCGCCCCGAAGGAGACGACGATGACCCCCCACGCCGACCTGCCCCACGTCGACCTGCTCCGCCTGCGCGACCGCCTCGACCCCGCCGAGCGCGCCCGCCTCGAGGAGATCGAGGAGCACCTGCAGACCGCCGTGCGCCCCCGCCTCGCCCCGTACTGGGACGCGGAGGAGTTCGCCTTCGACCTGCTCCCCGGCCTGGCCGGGCTGGGCCTGGGCCGGCTCGTCCTCGACGGCTCCTCCTCCCTCTTCCAGCAGCTCGTCCACGCCGAGATCGCCCGCGTGGACCTCTCCCTCTCCGCGCTCGTGGGCATCCACAACGAGCTCAACCTCGGGATGATCGCCCACCTCGGCTCCGACGCGCACCGCGACCGCTGGCAGGCGCGCCTCGAGTCCTTCGAGTCCCTCGGAGCCTTCTGCCTCACCGAGCCCGAGCACGGCTCCGACGTCGCCGGCGGCCTGGCCACCACGGCCACCCTCGACGGCGACGAGTGGGTCATCCGCGGCGCCAAGCGCTGGATCGGGGCCGGCACGATCGCCGACGTGGCCCTCGTCTGGGCGCGCGACACCGCCGACGGCGAGATCAAGGGCTTCGTGGTGCCCACCGACACCCCCGGGTACGAGGCCACGAAGATCACCGGCAAGATGGGCCTGCGCATCATGCAGAACGCGGACATCACCCTGGACGTCCGCCTGCCCGCCGACGCGCAGCTGCCCGGCGCAGCGACCTTCGACGCCGCCCGGGACCTGCTGCGCGACTCCCGCATGTGGGTCGGCTGGCAGGGGTTCGGCGCGCAGATGGGCCTGCTCGACTCCCTGCGCTCCTACGCGCTCGAGCGCGAGCAGTTCGGCCGGCCGCTGGCGAAGTTCCAGCTGATCCAGTCCGCGATCGCGGAGGTGGCCGGCAACCTGGCCGCGACCTCCGGGATGATGCTCCAGGTCGACGCCCTGCGGCAGGAGGGACGGATGGAGATGATGCACGCGGCCATGGCCAAGGCCACCTCCACCCGCCTGGCCCGCGCCTCGGCGGCGCTGGCCCGGGACGCGCTCGGCGGCAACGGCCTGCTCACCGAGTACGAGGTGTCCAAGATGATGGGCGACATCGAGGCCATCTACAGCTACGAGGGCTCCTATGGGATGAACACGCTGATCGTGGGCCGCGCGATCACGGGTGTCTCGGCCTTCGTCTGAGCCGCCCCCGCTTTCGTGCGGGAAACGGGAGCCTGCCGCGGACTTTCGTGCGGGAGACGGGAGCCTTCCGCCCCCCTTTCGTGCGGGAGACGGGAGCCTCGCCCCCGCCCGCGCGGGCCGCGGGCGCCCCGCGTGAGGCGCGGCGCCGTCGTCGTGCTGACTGCCCGACGGCGGCGCGCACGTCCGTCAGTAGCTGGAGTAGCCGTCCGCGCTGAGCGTGTGCTTCTCGTCCCCGGTGATCGGCGGGTTGAACACCGAGATCAGGTGCATGTCCTCGGTGCCGCCGCGCAGGTCGTGCTTCTCATGGTCCGGCAGGAGGTAGACCGTGCCGGGCGTGATCTCATGGATCGTGCCGTCCGGCTCCACCACGGAGCCGTTGCCGGCGATGCAGTAGCAGGCCTCCTGGTGGTTGCGGTACTGCAGCCGCGACGAGCTGCCGGCCTCCACGATCGTGTGGGCCACGGCGAAGCCCATCCCGTCCTGGGCGGTCACGATGCGCTCGGACGTGCCACCGCCCCACTGGACCTTCTCTACGTCGTTCCTGCTGCGGGTGTGCATGGGCGAGGTCCCTCCCTCGGTCGGCGTCGGGGCGGGGAACTCGATCCCGCCCATCCCCGTCACGGTAGGCAGGGACCGGGGGTGCGCCTCAACCTCTCGACTGCTCCCGTTTCCCGCACGAAAGCGCCAGGACGGCTCCCGTCTCCCGCACGAAAGTGCCGCGAAGGCTCCCGTTTCCCGCACGAAAGCGCCTCGGTCAGGGGAGGAGCAGTGCGCCCGCGCCGCCCACGGCCATGGCGACGGCAGTGCTCGCCGCGCCCAGCACGAGCGGCCGGGGCCCCACGGCGGCGATGGAGCGCAGCCGCACGCCCAGCCCCAGGGCCGCCATCGCGGTGGCCAGCAGCAGCTGCTGCACCACCGCCGCGACGTCGAGCACCGGCTCCGGCAGCCAGCTCGTCGCCCGCACCAGCACGGCCACGAGGAAGCCGACCACAAACCACGGCACCAGGGGCGGACGGGCCGCGGGGGCGCCGTCGTCGCCGTCCCGGAGCCGGGCCCGAGGGCTGCCTGCGCCGCGCCCCGGCGCCGCTGCCGCCACGCCAGGGCGGTCATCACGGGGGCGAGCATCACCACGCGGGCGAGCTTGACGGTGACGGCCACGGACAGCGCCGCGCCGCCCACGAGGCCGCCGGCGGCCACCACCTGCGCCACCTCGTGCGTGGACGCGCCGATCCATAGTCCGGCGGTCCGCTCGTCGAGGCCGAGCGCGCCGGTGAGCAGGGGCATGAGCGGGATCATCAGGGTGCCGAAGAGCACCACGAGGCCGATCGCGGTGGCGGCCATCTCGCGCCGCGCGCGCACCAAGGAGTCGGCCGCGGCGACGGCGGCCGCCCCGCAGATCGAGAAGCCCGAGGCCACGAGCGCGGTGAGGTCCCACGGCAGCCGCAACGCCCGCCCGATCGCCAGGGTCGCCGCGAACGTGACGCCGACGACGCCGACCACCAGCGCGATCACGCCCGGCCCGAGCGCGAGCACGTCCGAGAGCAGCAGCTGCAGGCCCAGCAGCACGATGCCGGCGCGCAGCACCGGCTTGGCCGCGAACGCGACGCCGGGCGTCAGGCGCTCCGGAACCGGGGCGAGGTTGCGCCAGGCCAGGCCCGCCAGGATGGCGAGCAGCAGCGGGCTGAGCGCGGGCGCCCACGGGCGCACCGCCGTCGCGACCCCCACGGCGGCGAGGCCCAGGGCCAGGC
>NZ_JANQCJ010000051.1:0-13943 GCF_024723355.1 Micrococcus sp. HG099
GCCATCGCCGAGCGGGCCCGCGCCGCGGACGGCGCCGAGGGCGCCGTGCTGCGCGTGCACCCCACCCTGCTGCCCCGGGAGCACCCGCTGGCCTCGGTGCGCGGCGCCTTCAACGCCGTGTTCGTGGCTGTCCCTCGTGGCCTCCGCCGCCGTGGTGGAGCACCTGGCCGGGCTCGGCGCGGCCGCGCACCTGAAGTGGCCCAACGACGTGCTCGCCCCGGACGGCCGCAAGCTGTGCGGCGTGCTGGCCACCGTCGCCCCCGCCGCGGACGGGGGCGGCCCGGGGGTGGTCGTGGGCATGGGGGTGAACCTGGACCACCGCGGCGCCGCGCCCGTGGCCACCGCCACGGACCTGGCCGAGCAGATCGGCGCCGAGGCCGTGCCGGCGCCCCGGGAGCTGGCCGCCGCCCTGCGGGACGCCGTCGTGGGCGCCGCCGACCGGTTCGCGGTCGCCGTCGCCGGCGAGGCCGAGATCGTGGACGGGCGCCACCCGGCCGTGGCCGCCGTGACGCAGCGGCTGTCCACCCTGGGCCGCGAGGTCCGCGCCGAGCTGCCCGGCGGGGACGTGCTGGAGGGGACCGCCGTCGCGCTGGGCCCCGGCGGTGCCCTGCGCGTGAGTCATGTCACAGCGGACCGTGGCAGAATCGATACCGAGGTCAGCGCCGGTGACGTGGCCCATCTGCGCGGCGACGTCCACCGCGGCGCATGAGCGCCCAGAGAGGGTCAGGAGGTGACCGCCATGCGCCTGGAGCCCGGTGAACAGGTGATGGTGCGCACCCGCACCCACCCGCGCGCCCTGCTGCGCCCCGCCGCCGTCCTCGTGACCGTCGCGTTCCTGCTCGGCCTGGCCATGGGCGTGCTCGCGCGCCCGGACCTGCCCGGGATCCTCACGCAGAACCGCGCGCTGCTCGAGACGGCCGCGTGGGCCGTGGCCGTGCTCGCCCTGCTGCCCGGCGTGCTGCTGCCCGTGCTGCGCTGGGCCACCCGGCGCACCGTGGTGACCAGCCGCCGGATCGTGCAGCGCACCGGCCTCGGCGGGGGCGCGGACGCGGCAATGCCGCTCGTGTCCATCGCCGACGTGCAGCGCCGCCGTCGCGCCTCCGGCGCCGGGGACCTGCACATCCTCTTCCAGGAGCCCGCGCGCCAGGTCCACTGGCGCCTGCGCGACGTCCCGGAGGCCGCGCGCTTCGAGGAGGCGCTCGCCCACCTCACCCGCCAGGCGCGCGTCGCGAGCTGGCCCGCCCCCGCCCCCACAGGAGGCCCCCGATGAGCCGTGCGGAGACGCCGGAGACCGCCCCGCTGCCCATCATCGCCCCGGACGGCTCCGGCCCCGCGGATGCGCCCCGCCGCAAGGACCCGCACGACGAGCGCCGCGCGGACCGGCACGAGGACCGCCGGGGCGAGGCCGCCGCCGACCGGCTCGAGGAGGTCGACGCGCCCCCGCCCGGCGCCGGCTGGACCACGGCGATGCGCACGCTGGACGCCGGCCTCGTGGTGGGACCGCGGGCCTACACCGCCCGCGAGGTCGCGCAGCGGATGGGCGTGTCCACCGTCTCCGCCCGCAAGATCTGGCGGGCCCTGGGCTACCCCACCTCGCCGGAGGGCCACAAGGCGTTCACCGAGGCGGACGTGGAGGCCTTCGAGTCCGTCCTGGAGCTCGTGCGCTCCGGCGCCCTCAACGAGGACGCCGCGATCTCGCTGGCCCGCTCGATCGGGCAGATGACGGACCGCATGGTGGTGTGGCAGATCGAGGCGCTCGTGGAGGACAAGATCGTCTCCGAGGGCCTCACCGACCCGGAGGCCCGGCGCGCCGCCGTCGACCTGCTCCCCGAGATCGTCACCCCGCTGGAGCGGGCCATGCAGATCGTCTACCGCCGCCAGCTCAACCGCGCGGTGAAGCGCCTGACCGTGCGCGTGGAGGCCGGCCTGGCCGCGAGCGAGGAGGGTCGCGACGGTTCCGAGTCGGACTCGCCGCTGCCCCTGGCCCGCGCCGTGGGCTTCGCGGACATGGTCTCCTACACCACGCTCTCGCGGACCATGGACGACCGCACGCTGGCCCGGATGGTGCAGCGCTTCGAGACGCTCAGCGCCGAGATCATCTCCGCCGGCGGCGGCTGGCTCGTGAAGACCATCGGCGACGAGGTCATGTTCAACGCGGAGACCCCGGAGACGGGCGCCGCCATCGCGCTCGCGCTGGCCGAGGCGATCGCCGCGGACGACGAGCTGCCCTCCGCCCGCGTCGCCCTGACGTGGGGCCGCGTGCTCTCCCGCATGGGCGACATCTACGGGCCCACCGTCAACCTGGCCGCCCGGCTGACGTCGCTGGCGGATCCGGGTACCGTGCTGGTGGACGCCATGACCGCCGCGGCCCTGTCCCGGGACGAGCGCTTCGTGCTCGTCCCCCAGCCGCCCAGGATCGTCCGGGGGGTCGGGGAGGTCCGCCCCTCCCTGCTCCTCAACGGGTCGGCCCAGCCCCTGCTCGCCGACTGAACGAGGACCCCGTGGAGCCCAGCGCCGAGACCCCCGCCGCCGCACCGCGTCCGGAGGCCGCCGGAGCCACGCACGTGGGCGCGGTCCGCGAGCTCAACGAGGACGCCTGGACGCTCGTGGGGGACCCCCTCGTGCTGGCCGCCGTCGCGGACGGCATGGGCGGGCACGAGGCCGGCGAGGTGGCCTCGGCCGCCGCCATCGAGGTGCTGCGCCGCCGCGGCCCCGAGGTGCTGGCCCCCGGCGTGGCCCACACCCCCGAGGAGCTCGGCCACCTCGTCCACGAGGCCGACGCGGCCGTGGTGGCGGCCGGCGGCGGGCGCTCCGGCACCACCCTGACCGTGCTGGCCTGCCTGGACACGGAGCGCGGCCGCTGGGCCGTGGCGAACGTCGGCGACTCCCGGGTCTACCTGCGCCCGGCCGGCGCGCCCGTGCTGCAGCAGCTCACCGTTGACCACTCGGCCGTGCAGATGCTCGTGGACGCCGGTGAGCTCACCCCCGCGGAGGCGCGCGTGCACCCGCGCCGCAACGTCATCACGCGCGCCCTCGGCTCGCCCGAGCCGCTCACCGTGGACGTCGCCGAGATCCCCGTGGCCTCCGGCGACCGCCTGCTGCTGTGCAGCGACGGCCTGACCGGCGAGCTGCTGGACGAGGAGATCCGCGCCCTGATCGACGACGCCGACGAGCTCGAGGACGCCCTCGTGAAGCTCGTGGAGGCGGCGCTGTGGCGCGGCGGCCGGGACAACGTCACCGCCGTGCTCGTCCGGATCCCCTGACCCGGCTGCGGCGTCCGCCCCGGCGACTACGCTGACCCGGGTGAGCACCGCCAAGGAATCCGCCGCCCAGCCCGACCCGCAGGACATCCCCGCCGCGGGCCTGAGGGAGGAGTACGAGGACCTCGTGGAGCGCGTGCGGGCCGCCCGCACCGCCTACTACCAGGAGGACGCCCCCGAGCTCTCCGACGCGGAGTACGACGTCCTCTACCGCCGCCTCGAGGACCTCGAGGCCCTGCACCCCGAGCTCGTGTCCAACGACTCGCCCACCCAGGAGGTCGGCGGGGAGGTCTCGGAGGCGTTCGCCCCCGTTCGGCACGGGGCCCGCATGTACTCGCTCGAGGACCTGTTCTCCGTCGAGGAGCTCGAGGTCTGGTTCCGCCGGGCCGCGGACGCGCTCACGCAGGTGCGCCCCGGCGTGGCGCCCCGCTGGCTCGTGGAGGTGAAGATCGACGGGCTCGCCGTCGCGCTGCGCTACCGGGACGGGCGGCTCGTGCAGGCCGCCACCCGCGGCGACGGCGTCACGGGCGAGGACGTCACCGCCAACGTGCGCACCATCGGGGACATCCCGCACGAGCTCTCCGGCGAGGGCTGGCCCGCCGAGTTCGAGGTGCGCGGCGAGGTGTTCATGTCCTCCGCCGCCTTCGCCGAGCTCAACGCGCGCCGTGCGGAGGAGGGCCAGACGCCGTTCGCCAACCCGCGCAACGCCGCCGCCGGCGCCCTGCGTCAGAAGGACCCGGCGGTCACCGCGCAGCGCCCGCTGGCCATGTTCGTGCACGGCATCGGCTCGGTCGAGGCGTTCGGGCTGGACTCCCAGCACGAGGTGTACGACGCGCTCGCGGGCTGGGGCCTGCCCGTGAGCCCCTACACCCGCCGGGTGGAGGGCGCGGACGAGGAGGCGTTGGCCGCCGTCGTCGCGGTGATCGAGGAGTACGGCGAGCGCCGACACGAGCTGATCCACGAGATCGACGGCATCGTGGTCAAGGCGGACGCGTTCGCGGACCAGCGCTACCTCGGCCACACCTCCCGCGTGCCCCGCTGGGCCGCGGCGTACAAGTACCCGCCGGAGGAGGTGCACACGCTGCTGCGGGACATCGCGGTCTCGGTGGGCCGCACCGGACGGGTGACCCCGTTCGCGGTGATGGAGCCGGTCACCGTGGCCGGGTCCACCGTCTCCTTGGCCACCCTGCACAACCAGGACGTGGTCAAGGCCAAGGGCGTGTTGATCGGGGACACCGTGGTGGTGCGCAAGGCCGGGGACGTGATCCCCGAGGTCGTGGGCCCCGTGCTGCCGCTGCGCGAGAAGGCGATCGAGGCGGGCCGGGAGCTGCGCGAGTTCGTCATGCCCGCGCACTGCCCCTCGTGCGGCACGGCGCTGGCCCCGGCCAAGGAGGGGGACGTGGACCTGCGCTGCCCCAACGCCCGCTCCTGCCCGGCCCAGCTGGCCGGCCGCGTCGAGCACCTGGCCAGCCGCGGCGCCTTCGACGTGGAGGCGCTCGGCGAGGAGGCCGCCCGCTGGCTCGTCCAGGGCCCCGGCGAGGACCCGGCCGAGCACGAGGGACACGTGCGGCCCGAGGGCCCGGGCCCCATCACGGCGGAGGCGCAGATCTTCGACCTCGCCTCGGGCACGCCGGAGGAGATCACGGGCCCGCGCGGCGAGGACGGGCTGACGGACCTGCAGCGCTCTCTCGGCGCGGTGCGCGTGTGGCGCGAGGGCCGCACGAAGGTGGACGGCCGCATGGTGCCCTCGGGCGTGTTCACGCTCAAGCCGTACTTCTTCACCGCCGGCACCGCGAAGAAGCCGTCCGCGCCCACGGCCAACACGCTGCGCCTGTTCGACGAGCTCGAGAAGGCCAAGTCGCAGCCGCTGTGGCGCACCCTCGTGGCGCTGTCCATCCGGCACGTGGGCCCGACGGCGGCCCGCTCGCTGGCCACGGCGTTCGGCTCGATGGCGGCGCTGCGCGCGGCGGCTGAGGCCGGTGACCGGGACCGACTGGCCGAGATCGACGGCGTCGGCCCGATCATCGCGGACGCGCTCATCGAGTGGTTCGCCGAGGACTGGCACCGGGAGATCGTGGACCGGTGGGCCGCGGCGGGCGTGGTCATGGAGGACGAGCAGGACGAGTCCACCCCGCGCACCCTCGAGGGCCTGACCGTGGTGGTCACCGGCTCGCTCGAGGGCTTCTCCCGCGACTCCGCGAAGGAGGCGATCCTGGTGCGCGGCGGCAAGGCCTCCGGCTCCGTGTCCAAGAAGACCGACTTCCTCGTGGCCGGCGAGGCCGCCGGCTCCAAGCTGGACAAGGCGCAGTCGCTCGGGGTGACCGTGTTGGACGAGGCCGGGTTTGTGCGCCTGCTGGCCGAGGGCCCGGCGGCGGTGGCGCCGGCGGGCGAGGACGGCGAGGACGGTGCGGGCGACGACGGCGTGCCCGGGTCCGGCGCGGAGGCCGCGGCGGGCGCCGAGGCGGAGGCGACGGCGTGAGCGCCGCCGTCACCGTGCCGGGGCTGCTCGTGGTGGCCAAGGCCGCCGCGCGGGCCGGGGCGGACGTGCTGGCGCGGCGCTGGACCGGGCACCACCCGGCCGTGCCCCTGGGCCGGGAGGAGATCGGCGCCGAGACGAAGACCTCCGGCTCGGACTGGGTCACGGACTACGACCGCCGCGCCGAGCAGGCCGTCCGCGAGGTCCTCGTGGCCTACCGCCCGCAGGACGAGATCACGGGGGAGGAGTACGGTGCCACCGTCCCCGCCGAGCCCAGCGGGCTGCGCTGGTCCATCGACCCGCTGGACGGCACCACCAACTTCGTGCGCGGCCTGCCGCAGTTCTGCACCTCCGTGGCCGTGACCGGCCCGGTGGACGAGGAGACCGCCGCCCTGCTGGGCGTGCCCGCGGGCACGCCACGGTGGCTGGCCGGCGTCGTCGCCGCCCCGGCGCTGGGCCGCACCTGGTTCGCGAGCGCGGGCCGCGGCGCCTTCAGCACCGCGGACGCGACGACGGCCGGCGTGGACGTGCCCGACCGGGACGCCGCCCCGGTGCGGATCACCGGGCCCGTGCCCGGCCGCTCCGGACGGCTGCTCGCCACCGGCTTCGGCTACGACCCCGCCCGCCGGGCGATGCAGGTGCGCGCGCTCGCGGCCCTGCTGCCGGCCTTCGGGGACGTCCGCCGGATCGGCTCGGCCGCGCTGGACCTGTGCATGGTGGCCGACGGCACCCTGGACGCCTACGCCGAGTTCGGGACGCAGGAGTACGACTGGGCCGCCGGCGCCCTGATCGCCGAGGAGGCCGGGGTGCGCGTGCGCCGGCCGGCCTCGGGCGACGGCACGGCCCACCCCGACTGGATCGTGGCCGGGGACGTGGACGAGGCCGCGCTCGCCGCGGCGCAGGAGGAGACGGCATGAGACGACTCGTGGGAGACCCCTGGTTCTGGCCCGTGCTCTTCGGCTCCGCGGGGCTCGTGTTCCTCGTGTGGGGCACGTTGCGCCGGGACGTCGTGGTGCTCGTGGCCGCGCTGGCCATGCTGTGGATGCTCTGGCGCCACCTCCCGCAGCTGCGCGTGCGCTCCCGCCCGCTGGCCGGCGCGCAGGCGCATGTTCAGGCCGGCGGCGTCGTCGTGTTCTGGCGGCCCGGCTGCCAGTACTGCCAGGCGCTGCTACGCGACCTGGACCCCGCCCAGCGGGACGCCGTCTACTGGGTGAACATCTGGACGGACAAGGACGCGGTGCCCGTGCTGCACCGCCTGCACGCCGGCCGCGACGGGCACGCCCACGAGGCGGTCCCCACCGTGTGGGCGCGCCGCAAGGACTTCGCGGCCGCGGACGAGGCGTCCCGTTCCCGGCTCAAGGACATGCTCCGCGACGCCCGCCCCGCCGGCGGGCCCCGCACCCGAGAGGAAGGACCCCGATGACCGAGACCGCACCGACCGTGCCGACGCCGCCCGCGCGGCCGGTGGTCCGCCCGCTGCGCCCCGAGGACCACGAGGCGGTGGCCGCGCTGACCGTCGCCTCCTACGTGGACGGCGGCCACATCGCCCCCGGCTCCCGGTACGTCAAGACTCTCCGGGACGTGGCCGGCCGGGCCGCCCGGGCCGAGGTGCTCGTGGCCGAGGTGGACGGACAGGTGGCCGGCTCCGTGGTGCTCACCCCGCTGGGCTCGCCCATGGCCGAGACCGCCGCGCCGGGGGAGTACGAGTTCCGCATGCTCGCCGTCCACCCGGACCACCACCGCAGGGGTGTCGCCCGCACGCTGATGGCCGTGATCGAGGAGCGCGCCCGCGCCCTGCCCGGCATCGAGGCGATCGCCCTGACCACCATGCCCACCATGACCGACGCCCACCGCCTCTACGAGGCCCTCGGCTACGTGCGCGTGCCCGAGCGGGACTGGTACCTGCGGGACGTCATCCCGGACCTCGACCCCGCCGACGAGACCGGCCCCTTCCTCGTCTACCGGCTGCCGCTGGCCTGAGCCCGGCCGACGGCGGCGCGCCGGACGCGTGCCGCCGTCGTCGTGCGCCGCGCCCGCGTGGGGCGTCCGCCCGCGCCGCTAGACTCGGGGCCGAACCGCATCCGGCGAGAGCGCCGCCCCCGCACCCCCGCGTGCCCGGGCGGCGGACGCCGCAGCCCACGACGTCAGACGAGGAGATCCATGCCTGAGATCACCCGGGACCAGGTGGCGCACCTCGCGCGCCTGGCCCACATCCAGATGAGCGACGAGGAGCTCGCCACCGTCTCCGGTGAGCTCGAGCAGATCCTGGGGCACGTCTCGGCCGTGCAGGCCGCGGCGGGCGCGGACGTGCCGCCCACGTCCCACCCGATCGCCATGTCCAACGTGTTCCGCGAGGACGTCCCCGCCGGGATGCTCACCCAGGAGCAGGCCGTGGACCAGGCGCCCGACGCGCAGGACGGCCAGTTCAAGGTCCCCGCGATCCTGGACGGGGAGTGATCGGCCATGACGCAGACCTTCGACGCGACCGCTGAGCTCGCCGCGGACCAGCTCGTCCGCCTCACCGCCCTCCAGATGGCCGAGCGCCTGCGCGCCGGCACCACCACCTCCGTGGAGCTCGTCCAGGCCCACCTGGACCGCATCGCCGAGTTCGACGGCGACCCCCGCGCCGACGCCGCCGCCGACCGCGGCGTGCGCGCCTACCTGCACGTGAACGCCGAGGAGGCGCTCGCCGTCGCCGCCGAGGTGGACGCCATCCGCGCCGCCGGCGGCGCCGAGGCCGAGGCCCTGCACCCGCTGGCCGGCGTGCCCGTGGCCGTGAAGGACAACATCGTCACGCAGGGCCAGCCCACCACCGCCGCCTCGCGCATGCTGGACGGCTGGATGAGCCCGTACGACGCCACCGTGGTCACCCGGCTGCGCGAGGCCCGCCTGCCGATCCTGGGCAAGACCAACCTCGACGAGTTCGCCATGGGCGGCTCCACCGAGCACTCCGCGTTCGGCATCACCCGCAACCCGTGGGACCTGGACCGCGTGCCCGGCGGCTCGGGCGGCGGCTCCGCGGCCGCCGTCGCCGCCTTCCTCGCCCCGTTCGCCCTCGGCTCGGACACCGGCGGCTCCGTGCGCGAGCCCGCCGCCTTCACCGGCACCGTGGGCGTGAAGCCCACCTACGGCGCGGTCTCCCGCTACGGGCTCATCGCCATGGCGTCCTCGCTGGACCAGATCGGCCCCGCCGCCCGCACCGTGGCGGACGCCGCCGCGCTCCAGCAGGTCATCGGCGGGCACGACCCGCAGGACTCCACCTCCCTGGCCGAGGAGCAGGCGGACCTCACCGCCGCCGCCCGCGGCCGGGACCTGGCGGGGCTGCGCGTGGGCGTCGTGACCGACCTGCCCGCGGACGCGTTCCACCCGGGCATCCGGGCCGCGTTCGACGAGCACGTGGCCGCGCTGCGCGAGGCCGGGGCTCAGATCGTGGAGGTCTCCTGCCCCAGCTTCGACGCCGCCCTCGGCGCGTACTACCTGATCATGCCCTCGGAGGCCTCCTCCAACCTGGCCCGCTTCGACGGCGTCCGCTACGGCCACCGCGTGGTGCCCGACGGCGGCGGCACGATCGAGCAGGTCATGGGCGCCACCCGCGCCGCCGGCTTCGGCGACGAGGTCAAGCGCCGCATCATCCTGGGCACCTACGCGCTGTCCGCGGGCTACTACGAGGCCTACTACGGCTCCGCGCAGAAGGTCCGCACCCTCGTGCAGGAGGACTTCGCCCGCGCCTTCGAGCAGGTGGACGTGCTCCTCACGCCCACCGCGCCGACCCCAGCCTTCGAACTGGGCGCGAAGACGGGCGACCCCCTGACCATGTACGTCAACGACCTCGCCACCATCCCGGCCAACCTGGCCGGCATCCCCGGGCTGTCCCTGCCCGGCGGCGTCGTCGAGGGCCTGCCCTACGGCCTGCAGCTCATGGCGCCGGCCCGCGAGGACGCGCGTCTGTACGAGGCGGGCGCCGCGCTCGAGCGCCTCGTCGAGGACGGCCGCGACGGCCCCGTGTGGGCCCAGGCCCCCGAGCTGGAGAAGGGCGCGCAGCGCGCCGCCACCGCGACCACGGCAGGAGGCCGGGCATGAGCCACGCAGAGCAGACCATGGACTTCGCGGAGGCGATGGAGCGCTTCGACCCCGTGCTGGGCTTCGAGGTGCACGTGGAGCTGAACACCGCCACGAAGATCTTCTCCTCGGCGCCCAACGCCTTCGGCGACGAGCCGAACACCAACGTCACCCCGCTGGACCTCGGCCTGCCCGGCACCCTGCCGGTGCTCAACCGCGAGGTCGTGGAGTACGCCGTCCGCCTGGGCGTGGCCCTGGACGCGCAGGTCGCCGAGACCTGCCGCTTCGCGCGGAAGAACTACTTCTACCCGGACACCCCGAAGAACTTCCAGACCTCCCAGTACGACGAGCCCATCGTCTTCGACGGCCACCTGGACGTGGAGCTGGAGGACGGCGAGGTCTTCCGCGTGGAGATCGAGCGCGCCCACCTCGAGGACGACGCCGGCAAGCTCACCCACGTGGGCGGCTCCGGCCGCATCCAGGGCGCCTCGAACTCGCTCGTGGACTACAACCGCGCCGGCGTGCCGCTCATCGAGATCGTCACCAAGCCGATCGTCGGGGCCGGCGCCCGCGCCCCCGAGCTGGCCCGCGCCTACGTCACCGCCATCCGGGACATCGTCAAGGCGATCGACATCTCGGACGCGCGCATGGAGCGCGGCAACGTCCGCTGCGACGCCAACGTCTCCCTCATGCCCAAGGGCGCGACGGAGTTCGGCACCCGCACCGAGACGAAGAACGTGAACTCCACGCGCGCCGTCCAGCACGCGGTCACCCACGAGATCCAGCGCCAGGCCGCGCTGCTCGCCGCGGGCGGCACCGTGACGCAGGAGACCCGCCACTGGCACGAGGACACCCGCACCACCACCTCGGGCCGCCCGAAGTCGGACGCGGACGACTACCGCTACTTCCCCGAGCCGGACCTCGTGCCCGTGCACGTGGACGCCGCCTGGGTGGAGCGCGTGCGCGCCGAGATGCCCGAGCTGCCGGCCGTGCGCAACAAGCGCCTTAAGGCCGAGTGGGGCTACACGGACGAGGAGTTCCGCGACGTCGTCAACGCCGGCGTGCTGGACGAGATCGTGGCCACGGTGGAGGCCGGCGCCTCGCCCGCGGCCGCCCGCAAGTGGTGGATGGGCGAGATCGCCCGCCTGGCCAACGTGCGCGAGACCGCCGTCGCCGAGCTGGGCGTCACCCCTGCCCACGTGGTGGAGGTCGAGGAGCTGATCGCCGCGAAGACGATCAACGACAAGATCGCCAAGCAGGTGCTCGGCCTCGTGGCCGACGGCGAGGGCACCCCCAAGGAGATCGTCGAGGCCAAGGGCCTGGCCGTGGTCTCCGACGACGGCGCCCTCACCGAGGCCGTGGACGCCGCCATCGCCGCCAATCCGGACGTGGCCGAGAAGATCCGCGGCGGCAAGATGGCCGCCGTCGGGGCCCTGATCGGCCCCGTCATGAAGGCCACCCGCGGCCAGGCCGACGCCGGCCGCGTCCGCGAGATCGTGCTGGAGCGCCTCGGCGTGAGCTGAGCCGGGCCCGGCCGAGCCGAGCCGAGCCAGGCCGAGCCGAGCCGAGCCGAGCCAGGCCGTTCGGGGCGACTTGTGGGAGGTGTTCGACGCGAACACCTCCCACAAGTCGCCCCGAATGCGTGGGGGAGGGACGCGGGGAGCGCCCGCGTCTGAGGCACGTCGCCCGGCACTGCCGGCAGCCGGTCGGACGGTGCCGAGGGGCGGCACCTTTGAGCGGCGGAGACCGGGCAGTAGAGTCGTCCGCGTCCACGCCGACGCACCCGTCGCAGACCCCGCGAGAGGACCTCCCCACCCCATGAAGGCCCTGTACAAGTCCGGCCCGCACGCCGGATTCGAGTTCACCGAGCGTCCCGAGCCCGAGTGCGGCGCCCACGACGTGAAGATCCGCGTGTTCACCACCGGCATCTGCGGCACCGACCTGCACATCGAGGCGTACGACGCCGCCGCGCAGGCAATGATCCAGGCGCCGATGATCCCGGGGCACGAGTTCTATGGCGAGGTCGTGGAGGTCGGCGACCTCGTGGAGCACGTCGAGGTCGGCCAGCGCGTCTCGGGCGAGGGCCACGTGGTGTGCGGGATGTGCCGCAACTGCCGCGCCGGCCGCCGCCAGATGTGCATCAACACCGTCTCCGTGGGCGTGCAGCGCGACGGCGCGTTCGCCGAGTACGTGGTGATCCCCGAGGCCAACGTGTGGGTCCACAAGGGCGAGCACGTCACCCCCGAGCTGGGTGCGATCTTCGACCCCCTGGGCAACGCCGTCCACACCGCCCTGAGCTTCCCGCTCGTGGGCGAGGACGTGCTCATCACCGGCGCCGGGCCCATCGGCCTGATGGCCATCCCGATCGCCCGCCACGCCGGCGCCCGCTACATCGCCATCACGGACGTCTCCGCGGAGCGCCTCGAGCTGGCCCGCAGCATGGGCGCGGACGCCGCGATCGACGTCTCCGCCACCCGCATCCGCGAGGCCCAGCGCGAGCTCGGCCTGGCCGAGGGGTTCGACGTCGGCCTCGAGATGTCCGGCCGCGCGAGCGCGCTCCAGGAAATGGTCGCCAACATGAACCACGGCGGCAAGATCGCCCTGCTGGGCCTGCCAGCCGAGGAGATCGCCATCGACTGGCAGAGCGTGGTCACCCACATGCTCACCATCAAGGGCATCTACGGCCGTGAGATGTTCGAGACCTGGTACGCGATGGCCGCCATGCTGCAGACCAACGCCACACTGCGCGAGCGCGTCGAGTCCGTGGTGACCGACGTGATCGCCGCCCCCGACTGGAAGCGCGGCTTCGACGCCGCCCGTGCCGGCGCCACCGGCAAGATCGTCCTGGACTGGAGGAATCTCTGATGTACGCATTCAAGGACCAGCTGGCCGCCGAGCTCGACGAGCTGCGCGAGTCCGGCCTCTACAAGCGCGAGCGGGCCATCACCACCCCGCAGTCGGCGCATGTGAGGGCCACCGCGGCCGGCGCCGAGGACGGCGAGGCCCGCGAGGTGCTCAACTTCTGCGCCAACAACTACCTGGGCCTGGCCGACGACTCCCGCCTCATCGACTCCGCCAAGCGCGCCCTGGACGAGCGCGGTTTCGGCATGGCCTCGGTGCGCTTCATCTGCGGCACCCAGGACCGGCACCTGGAGCTCGAGCGTCGCGTGTCCCGCTTCCTGGGCACGGACGACACGATCCTGTTCTCCTCGTGCTTCGACGCCAACGCGGCCGTGTTCGAGCCGTTCTTCGGCCGCGAGGACGCCATCATCTCCGACGCCCTGAACCACGCGTCGATCATCGACGGCGTGCGCCTGTCCAAGGCCCACCGCTTCCGCTACGCCAACCGGGACATGGCCGACCTGCGCGCCCAGCTCGAGGCGACCAAGGAGCTCAACGACGGCGCCGGCGCCCGCCGGACCGTGATCGTCACCGACGGCGTGTTCTCCATGGACGGCTACCTGGCCCCCCTCGCCGAGATCTGCGACCTCGCCGACGAGTACGGCGCCCTGGTCATGGTGGACGACTCCCACGCCGTCGGCTTCATGGGGGACACCGGTGCCGGCACCCCCGAGCACGCGGGCGCCTCGGACCGGGTGGACGTCTACACGGGCACCTTCGGCAAGGCACTCGGCGGCGCCTCCGGCGGCTACGTGGCGGCCCGTAAGGAGATCGTGGACGTGCTGCGCCAGCGCGGCCGCCCCTACCTGTTCTCCAACTCGATCGCCCCGTCCATCGTGGAGGCCACCATCACCGCGCTGGACCTGGTCGAGGACTCCGCGTCCCTGCGCGCGCAGCTGTTCGAGAACGCGGCCCTGTTCCGCCGTCGCATGACCGAGGAGGGCTTCGAGCTGCTCGAGGGCGAGCACGCGATCATCCCCGTGATGCTTCACGACGCCGCCCTGGCCGCCCGGATGGCCGACGCCATGCTCGACCAGGGCGTCTACGTCACCGCGTTCTCCTACCCGGTGGTGCCCAAGGGCCAGGCGCGCATCCGCGTGCAGCTCTCCGCCGCGCACTCCGCCGAGGACGTGGAGGCCGCCGTCGCCGCGTTCGTGGCGGCCCGCGAGGCCGTCCAGGGCTGACCCCACGCACTGCCGTTTCGGGCGACTTGTCGGGGGTGTTTCCACGAAACACCCCCGACAAGT